>NZ_DVDW01000060.1:25000-55624 GCF_015296045.1 Thermosynechococcus sp. M3746_W2019_013
GTTGGTTTCATTGGCTTTGGTGTCTTTCTCTGGTTATTGGCGGTGCTAGGCGATCGCGCCCGCCGTTGCTTTAAGGAGTTACAGGCAACAGCAAGCCCTCAGGGATTCTGGTTGATAGGCGCCATAGCAGCAATGATTGGCATGCTGACCCATGGGCTGGTGGATACGATTTGGTTCCGCCCAGAGGTGGCAACCCTGTGGTGGCTGATGGTGGCGATTGTGGCTAGCTTTACACCCTTAGAGAGCGGTACAGCAAACGGAACTTTTAACAATCGCGATCCTGAGCCATCAAGGTAGGTATGGACTGGCGATCGCTAGGGTGATCCTGCCAGCCACAGTGGGAACAGTAACATTGACCTATCTTGAGCTGGGAGTGATGGATGGGTTGCCGGCAGGCGGGGCAACGGCCGGTGAAGTAGGGGTGGCGCATCAGCATCCGAATCTGCTCAACAGGGGAAAGATGACCAATCAGTTGCTCAAGACTGTTGGCAGGACTCTCTAGGGAAAACATCAGGGAATCCTAAAGAAACGTTCGTGCGGGTTGACAAAATCTCTTTTTTTCCAGTCTGAGGGCGATCGCTGGCAAGGGGAACCGTAGAAATACGGAGATCTCCCCCCTCCAGCCTGTGGAAAACTCCGAAAAGCCTGTGGAAAATTCTGGGGAAAACCTGTGGAAAACCTCGGAAAAACTTTGAGAAACTGTGGAAATCTTTTTATTCTTTTTCCACCAAGATAATAGCCTGTGGAAAAACCCCCTACTTTTTCCACAAGTTTTCCACAGAGGGTAAGTGGCTCAAACCCGCTTGTAGAGAGCATTTCCGAAAAGTTTTCCACATTTCCACAGGCCCTACTACTACTATAAGAATTATTTAAATAATTTAGTAGTAGTAGATCTTAGATCCTAGATCTTAAACGGAATAAAATTTCCACAGAGAAAAATAAAGATGTGATGGAGGTAACTTGGGGTTAGTTTGAAGGCGGGTTAGAGTTTGAGGAAATCATTGGTTGAGAGGATGGGGGGAGACTGAGAAACATGAGAAAACCAAGAGCGAGTAGTTGAGATGGCTAGAGGATCGGAACTTGTCAGCACTTGGGGAAAACATTGGGGAATTTGGGGAAAACCTCAAAAAAACTCTCACTTTGGGTTCAAAACGCCCTAATGAGGATCTGTTTGCGCCGCGAAAAAAATTTTTTGGCCTGAGAATGGTCCAGAAGCCCCTAGAAGGGGGGCGATCGCCCCCGTGAGTAGGTTTCATCGTTGAACACATTCGACTGCCCATAGAGGCGATTTTAGGAGGGGTTGTTGAGAAAACCTTGGGGCAGCCGTTTACCGATAGGATAGTCCAAGCAGCTATCGTCCTCAAACTTGCCATGACACGCATTGTTACCCTCCTAGGAGGAACCCCAGAACAACAAACAGCGCTGGGTCTGGCCATTGCCCAGTGGTTTGCTGGTCAACAGCAGCAAACGTTACTAGCGGTGCCGAGTCCAGCCACTTCCTTGCAATTCCTGATCGGCAGTTCAGAGCAGGTAATTGGTTGGCAACCCAAATTGCTATCCGAGAGATTGGCGATCGCGGAGCTGCTGGCCACTGAAAGTCTTAACGCGGCATGGCAAGAACTCAACCGTTTAGTAGAACCCTATTTGCCCCAAGAGCTGGTGGGTAAAGTTTATGCGGCGGAATTGGTGATCTTGCCGGGGATGGACACCTTACTCACATTGAATGCCCTGCGTGTGCACTACAGCAGCGGCGAGTACGATGTGATCGTCTATGCTGGGGGCAACAGTCAGGATACACTGCGGCTGATTGGTTTGCCCCAAGGGTTAGCGTGGTACTATCGACGATTTCAACGTTTGTTGGATCAACTGGATCTGAACGCGATCGCGAACGCTATTGGCGGACCGATCGCCAGCGCAATTATGGCTGCCAACATTGACACGCAAAAAGTTCGAGAGCGCTTTGCTGAGGCGAAAGAGTGGGTCGATCGCGGGGTGAAAATTGCCGCAGATCCTCAGCGCCTATCCGTGTATCTGCTCACGGATACCACAGCGATCTCAACCGCACAAACCCAATGGTTATGGGGCAGTGCCCAACAGGTGAATGTGCCTATTTCTGAGGTCTTTTGCATGGGGGAACCCACACCAGAAGTCAGCCGCACGTTTGCACCGCTACGCATTTCAGCTCTTCCTAAAGACTGGAGCAACTGGCAACGTCTTGTTTCCTATCTTCCGGACTTGAATCAGCTAGGAGTGGCACCGGCTCCCCATGAGTTTGATGAGACGCAGCAACAGGTACGCATTTTCCTACCGGGATTTCGCAAAGAGCAGGTGAAACTTAGCGAGTTTAGTGGGGAACTGACGGTGGAAGCTGGCGATCAGCGACGCCACATTGAACTGCCCCCTAGCCTCAAGGGCAAACCCGTTCGCGGGGGTAAATTTGAAGCCCCCTACTTGATCGTCAGTTTCTAAGGCTTGCTAAGGTTCAAGGCGCAGACGCACGGAGTCGCGGTGGGAAATCAGGCCTTCCGTTTCAGCGAGAGTCATGACTGCTCCCCCCTGTTTGCGTAAGGCAGCAGGGGTGTATTGAATAATACTGGAGTGTTTCAAGAAGGTTTCTACGCCCAAGGCAGAAGCATAGCGGGCAGCACCAGAAGTAGGCAGAGTGTGATTCGGGCCCGCCAGATAGTCGCCAACCGCTTCAGGGGTAGAATAGCCCAGGAAAATGGCACCAGCATGGCGCACCTGATCGACAAGGCTCCAAGGGTCTTCAACTTCCAGTTCTAGATGCTCTGGAGCAAAGCTATTGGACAGCTCGATTGCCTGTTCGAGGGTTTCAACAATACCAATGAGGCCGTAGTGGGCGATCGCCTTCTCAGTGAGGACACGGCGGGGATGGTCAGCCAACTGTTCATTCACGGCTGTTACAACTGCATTGGCAAGGGAAAGACTCGGTGTAAGCAAAATGGCCGCTGCAAGGGGATCATGTTCCGCTTGAGCCAGCAGATCAGCCGCAATCTGAGTAGGATGGGCTGCCTCATCAGCAATGATTAAGACCTCTGAGGGCCCTGCAAGGGAGTCAATGCCAACGCGGCCATAGACCTGCTTTTTGGCAAGCATCACATACAGGTTTCCCGGCCCAGTGATGACGTCCACCCGGGGAATTGTTTCTGTGCCATAGGCAAGGGCGGCAATGGCTTGGGCGCCACCCACGCGATAAATCTCTTGAATTCCGGCTTCTTGGGCGGCAACAAGAACCGCAGGGTTAATGCCTTTGCCTTGACCGGGGGGCGTGACCATGACAATCCGCTGCACACCGGCCACCTGAGCGGGAATGGCATTCATTAAAACCGTACTCGGATAGGCCGCCCGTCCTCCCGGCACATAAAGTCCGGCAGCATCAACGGCAGTGTAGCGTTTGCCTAGGATAACGCCATCCTCGCCAAATTGCACCCAACTTTTAGGCACTCGCTGGCGGTGAAAGGCTTCAATTTGTTGCTTGGCGAGGCGAATTGCATCTAGGAGTTCTTTGGACACCTGTTGGTAAGCGGCATCCAGTTCATCCCCTTTCACCCGTAATGTTTCGGGGGTGAGGTCAATGTGATCAAACTGGGCGGTGTACTCAATCAGGGCGCGATCGCCTTCCTTGGCCACACGGCGCAAAATTGCCTCAACGGTAGCCTGTTGTTCGCTCATCTCCCCGCTATCGGTGCGATCGCAAATGCGGCGTAGTTCAGCGCGTAGGTCTGTTAACTGGGTAATGATCCGCAACATGGTCGTTCACGTAGGCGAGGCAGAGAGTAGGGTCAAGGTTAAAAAACCTTAATCAACCCTATCAATAGCTTACAGTGATTTTCCAATTACGGGGGCGGGCTTAGGCTGACCAACAACGGCTGCTTGGAGCAAGATCACGATTCACAATACTGCCCCTTCAGAGTTCGCACCAGGTGGCCGAGGCAGCTAATTCTCATCCAGGGCTTGTTCAAGGGTAAATTCGGGGGCTTCAGGAATCGAATGGGGATTCATCCCAGGGGTGCTGAGAAAGAGTTTTCTGCCATTGCGATATTGTTTGATGAAAACTTCCGGCAAAAAAGATATCAGGATAGAGCTGGCTTTGAGCATTTCCTGAATGAGCAATCCAAAATTCAATTCGTCTCAATTTGTCACTTCTGGTTGCCAACCTCGCAGCCAGTATTCCCGTTTTGTATCCCAGTATAGAATTTTGAGGGGTGCTCACAAAGTTGCATGAAATAGCTAGCGTCGCCGATTTTGCACTGCCTAAGCTTTCAATCTCCTCAATTCAATTTTCCACATCATGTCTCTTTAGTTGATTAGTTTTTAGTTGATTAGTTCAGCAACGGTTTCATTGAGCCCAAGACAATCGTCGGTCCCATAAAGAAGTTGAGTCTTAAGACGAGGTGTCATAGGGACTAGATAACAATGGCAACTGGTTTTCTGGTGCAGTATAGCCTAGATGTTGCCAAGCGCGGGGAGTGGCGACTCGACCTCGGGGTGTCCGCTGCAGATAGCCCATCTGGAGAAGGTAGGGTTCGTAGACCTCTTCGATGGTTTGCACATCCTCGCCTGTGGCGGCGGCAAGGGTTTCAATTCCCACTGGCCCCCCTTGATAGGACTCAATCATCACCCTGAGGAGGCGGCGATCGCTCCCATCCAACCCTGCTGGATCCACATGCAGCAGTTCCAGGGCAGCCCTAGCCACATCCAGCGTAATCCTGCCATCGTGCTTCACAGCCGCATAGTCCCGTACCCGCTTGAGAAGCCGCAGGGCAATGCGGGGCGTACCGCGACTGCGCCGGCCAATTTCTAGAGCCGCTTCAGGAGTAATGGGGGTTTGCAAGAGGCCTGCCCCCCGCTGGACAATCTGCTGGAGTTCTTCGGGATAATAAAAGCGTAACCGCTGCACCAAGCCAAAGCGATCGCGCAAGGGCGAGGTCAAAGCCCCAGCACGGGTGGTTGCTCCCACAAGGGTAAAGCGATTGAGTTTGAGTCGTCGTGTGCGTGCCGTTTGCTGTTTTCCCACCGTCAGATCAAGGTAAAAATCTTCCATAGCTGGATAGAGGAGTTCCTCGGTCATGCGGGAGAGGCGGTGAATCTCATCAATAAAGAGGATATCCCCCGCTTGCAGGTTCACCAGCAGACCCACAATGTCGCGGGGGCGTTCCAACGCTGGGGCACTGGTCACTTTACAGTTGACCCCCATTTCTGCCGCCAAGATCAAGGCAATGGTGGTTTTGCCTAAGCCCGGCGGGCCATAAAGCAGCAGGTGATCAAGGGGTTCTTGGCGTGTCTTTGCTGCCTGGACGGCAATGTGCAGGATATCCTTTAGTTCCTGCTGGCCAATGTAGTCCTGTAAAGAGTGAGGACGTAAGGAATCCTCAGCCAGGGAGTGCTGTTCCTCTGGGGTGGGTTGATTGGAGAGCACGGAAGGGGGGCGCGATCGCTCTGGCGGTGAATTTTGCGACGAAATAATCGCCATCGTTGCCCCCCAGGGCAAAGCTTAAGCCCGTTTTAACCAGCTAAACATAGAGCGCAGTTCTTGACCCACCTGCTCAATAGGGTGTTCTGCCTCCCGTCGCCGCATTGCAGTAAAGCCCGGTTTACCCGCCATATTTTCCAGCACAAACTCGCGGGCAAATTGACCCGTTTGAATTTCGTGGAGAATTTTGCGCATTTCTGCGCGGGTTGCATCGGTAATAATCCGTGGGCCACGGGTGAGGTCGCCGTATTCTGCGGTGTTGGAGATGCTGTCGCGCATTTTGGCAAGCCCCCCTTCAACAATCAAATCCACAATCAGCTTCACTTCATGAAGACACTCAAAATAGGCCAGCTCTGGCTGATAGCCCGCCTGCACCAATGTTTCAAAGCCGGCTTTGATCAGGGCACTGAGGCCACCACACAGCACCACTTGCTCACCAAAGAGATCGGTTTCTGTTTCTTCACGGAAGGTGGTTTCAAGAATCCCGGCACGGGTGCCACCAATCCCCTTGGCGTAGGCCATGGCTAAATCGCGGGCTTGACCACTGGCATCTTGATAGACCGCAAACAGGCAGGGGACCCCTTCCCCTTGGGCATAGGTGCGGCGAACAAGATGACCCGGACCTTTCGGAGCCACCATCACCACATCCACATTGGCGGGGGGCACAATCTGGCCAAAGTGAATATTAAAGCCATGGGCAAAGGAGAGGACATTTCCCGGTTGCAGGTGGGGGGCAATCTCCTGTTCATAAACAACCCGCTGAACTTCATCGGGCAAAAGAATCATAATCCAGTCGGCCATTTTCGTAGCTTCCGCCACGGGGTGCACCGCTAGACCATCGGCACGGGCGCGCTCTGCAGAACGACTGCCGGCGTAAAGACCCACCACCACATTGAGACCGCTATCCCGCAGGTTGAGGGCATGGGCGTGGCCTTGGGAGCCATAGCCAATAATGGCGATCGTTTTGTCCTTGAGGAGCTCTAGTTGGGCATCTGCGTCGTAATACATGCGCGCCATAGGGATGATGTTCCTTTCCAATTGCATTCAGCAGGTCGTTATTATTTCTCTACCATATTGGCAGAACAAATAAAGCCCTCCCCACAGGAATAGGGTGGAATAGGCCCTATCAAAGGTTTGTGAAAAGGGCGAAGTACCGCCTCGGGAGTTAGCGATTACGGGAATAACGATTGTTGCCACCGCCCATGGCTTCGCGGGGACGTGCTTTGTTGACTTTGAGTTGCCGTCCCATCCACTCGGCACCGTCGAGATCGGCGATCGCCGCGTCTTCTTCAGCATCGCTGGACATTTCTACAAAACCAAAGCCCCGCTTACGGCCTGTTTCCCGATCTACGGGTAAATAGACTTGTTTGACGGAACCGTACTCGGCAAAAACGGCCTCTAGGTCTTCCTGGGTAGCCGTGTAGGAAAGGTTGCCGACATAAATAGACATAATCTGATCTGCTCCAAAGCAAAAATTGAACCCTGTGTTGACGTTGACTTCGGAGAGACGACTGTCACGTAACCAACCTTCCCTAAAACCGAACTCAAGAATCGCTCTACTTAAGAAACTCAAGCGGCGATTACTCGCCAACCTTGTCTCCTGATTATAGCTGATTGCGATGGCCTGTGTTGCGAAAGTAGGAATGCTACCCTAAAAGAGGTGGATTTTTTGTGAATCTTAACAATGTCCGACTTACCGGCGGTTGTTGTCGGCCTTTCCGGCGGTGTGGATAGTTCCGTTGCCATTGCCAGCCTCAAAGCGCAAGGGTACCCCGTTGTGGGTCTGACGCTCTGGCTGATGAAGGGGAAGGGGCAGTGCTGCTCTGAGGGGCTAGTGGATGCGGCGCGCCTTTGTGAGGAGCTGGGAGTCCCTCACCACATCGTGGATAGCCGCGAACTTTTTGAGAAATATATTGTGAACTATCTGATCAGTGGTTATGCCAGTGGGGTTACACCGCTACCCTGTTCCCAATGCAACCGTTTGGTGAAGTTTGGACCAATGCTGGCCTATAGCCGGGAGCAACTGGGGATTGACTACATTGCTACGGGTCACTATGCCCAAGTGAAATACAATCCCACCAGCGATCGCTATGAACTGTGGCGAGCTGTGGATCGTCATAAGGATCAAAGTTACTTTCTCTATGATCTGCCCCAAGAGATTCTAGCTCATGTGCTTTTCCCCCTCGGTCAGCAAACCAAGGCCGAGACCCGTTCCCTTGCGGCGCAGTATGGTCTGCACACGGCCAGTAAGCCGGAAAGCCAAGATCTCTGCCTGATTGAAGCCCATGGATCCATGCGCCAATTCTTGGATCAGTATCTGCCCAGTCAGCGGGGGGAGATTGTGGATGTCCATGGACGGGTGCTGGGGTACCATCAGGGGATTCACCACTATACGATTGGCCAGCGCAAAGGCTTGGGAATCGCCGCACCTGAGCCCCTGTATGTGGTGGCTGTGGATCGGGAACACAATCGTGTTATTGTGGGCGATCGCACCACCGCCGTCCGGCGTGAGTGTACCGTGGCACAGGTGAACTGGGTCTCGATACCACCTCCTAAAGAACCGATGACAGCCACAGTGCAAATTCGCTATCGCACCCCCCCTGTGCCGGTGACTATCATTCCCGACGCCAATGCTGAACAGGTACAATTGGAGTTTGCTGAACCGCAATTTGGGGTAACGCCGGGGCAAGCGGCGGTTTGGTATGCGGGCGATCGCCTGTTGGGGGGCGGTATTATCCAGCCCTTTGCAACACCGACACCGCACCCCCTAGAAGCAACAGCCACCCACGTTTGAGGAAAGGACCAACCATGCAAAAGCGCCTTCATTACTCCTCTTTGGAAATTAACCGTCGGGCGGAAGAGTTGATTAAGCACTCCGCCAATCGCTATCGGATTACCGTGCAAATTGCCAACCGGGCTAAACAGCGGCGGGGGCTAGAGGCCAGTGAAGATTTGGATGATCTGCCCCTAAAGCCGGTGATCCGTGCCATTATTGAAATGTCTGATGAAATTGCCCAGCCGGAGTTGCTGGCAGATTCCTAGCCATGGGCAGACGACGAGGTTGGACCTTTTTGGGCTGGGTGATGTGGGGGTGCTTGCTGGCACTCCTGTGGTTACCCCTGAGTAGTGCTTGGAGCGTGGGGCGATCGCAGTCTGACCCCAATTTGCCCAATGCTACGGGTCAAATTCTCATTAATCCCCGTTTGGTGGCAGAAACCCTCTATCCGAAGTTACCCGGTTTCCCGAAGGAAAACCACTACATCCGCCAAGAAAATCGCCAGCCAGCGCCGGAGAGTACGCTCCTAGAGCGATTCATTGTCTATCACACTACTGTCAAAGGGCGATCGCCCCTCTACCGTTTTGACTGGAAAATTTCCCTGGCCGACTATTTGGGACTGAATGAATTCCTGCGTCCAGAAACCTATCCGGGACGTTCTTACCTAACAGTGAACCCAATGGAAGGGGATATGGCCGCCATTCGCCAACTTAATCGTCAACAACGGGACGCCTTGGTTAGCACACTGGCCACCTTCTACGCCCAACAGGCGGGGTTGCCCCCTACCCCACCCCAACCCCAGACAACGCTGCCAGAACCGACACCAAGACCCCCCACCATTCTCCCCCCGATTCCCCAACCCGGCAGTGCAGGTCTTTTGGCGCCTCCCAAACCCCCACGACCAATGCCCACGGGGGAATCTCGCTTTTTACTGCCCTAAATGTTTGCAATTGAGTTCAATTGAGTTCCTGGGCCATGGCTGTTCCGATTACTGAGTTGCTCACCCCTGAGATCCTCAAACCCGCTCGCTATTTGGGCAACGAGCGCGGTGCGGTTCATAAACCCTGGGAAGCTGCAACGGTGCGCTGGGTGCTCAGCTATCCAGAAATCTATGAGGTGGGTGCTTCAAACTTGGGGCACATTATTCTCTACAACATTCTCAATACCCTCCCCGCTCAGCTGTGCGATCGCGCCTACCTACCGGCAGCGGATTTAGCCGCCAAATTGCGAGCCACCCAAACGCCTCTCTTTGCTGTGGAATCGCGCCGTGCCCTACGGGAGTTTGACATCATCGGCTTTAGCCTCAGCTATGAGTTGGGTGCTACCAACATTCTGGAAATGCTCGACTTGGCGGGGCTACCCCTGACTTGGCGGGAGCGACAACAGGCATCCCTAGAAGATATTCCCCTCATCTTTGCCGGAGGACAGACAGCGACATCGAACCCTGAACCTTACGCTGACTTCTTTGACTTTTTTGCCCTTGGGGATGGCGAAGAACTCTTGCCTGAAATTGGCCTTGTGGTGGCGGAAGGCAAACGAGCCGGCTTGAGTCGTCAAGATTTGCTATTGGATTTGGCACAGGTGCCAGGAGTCTATGTGCCCCAGTTTTATGATCGCCAGGGAGATGGCTCTGTTAAGCCCAATCGCCCCGCCGTGCCGGAGCGAATTTTGCGGCGGGTGGCTACTCCAATGCCCCACTATGCTATTGGCTTGGTGCCCTATGTGGAAACCGTTCACGATCGCCTGACGGTGGAAATTCGGCGCGGCTGTACGCGCGGCTGTCGCTTTTGCCAACCGGGGATGCTGACTCGCCCTGCCCGTGATGTTGCCCCTGAGGAGGTGATTGCTGCCATTGAAACGGGGATGCGTACCACCGGCTATAACGAGTTTTCCCTACTCTCTCTGAGTTGCTCCGACTATTTGGCTTTGCCCGCCGTGGGGGTGGAAATTAAAAACCGTCTCCAAAACGAGAATATCTCCCTGTCGCTCCCCAGTCAGCGGGTGGATCGCTTTGATGAAAACATTGCCCACATTGTGGGTGGTACTCGCCAAGGAGGGCTCACCTTTGCCCCGGAAGCGGGAACGCAACGACTGCGGGACATTATCAACAAGGGTTTAACCAATGAGGAACTGCTGCGGGGAGTAAAAACGGCCTATGAGCAGGGCTGGGATAAGATCAAGCTCTACTTTATGATTGGCCTGCCGGGGGAAACTGATGCCGATGTCTTGGGGATTGCGGAAACCATCCGTTGGCTGAGGCGGGAGTGCTGGATCAAAGGACGCAAACCCCTGAGCTTTAACCTGACCATCTCCAACTTTACCCCCAAGCCCCACACCCCCTTCCAGTGGCATGCTGTCTCCACCAGTGAGTTTCTGCGCAAACAGGAGCTGCTCAAGGCAGAATTTCGGACTATTAAGGGTCTGAAGGCCAACTTTACCGATGTGCGCATCTCGGCAATGGAGGACTTTGTGGGTCGGGGCGATCGCCAACTCGGCCCTGTCATCCGCCGCGCTTGGGAATTGGGAGCCCGCGAAGACTCTTGGTGGGAAAACCTGGATCGCGCCTATGCCGCCTGGACTCAGGCGATTCAAGAAGCGGGTTTGGACTGGAAATACCGCCAACTGGAAGCGGGCGAGTGGAATGTCTTTAGCGGTGGCAGCCACAACCTCGATGCCCCCCTACCCTGGGATCACATTGATACGGGCGTTAGTAAAGCCTGGCTCAAGGAAGACTTACACCGCGCCCTGGCAGCGGTTGTGGTGCCCGACTGTTCCTTTGACGGTTGTTCCCACTGCGGCGTCTGTGGTATTGATTTTGGCCATAACGTGGTCGTGCCGCCCCCGCCGATTCCGCCCATTCAAGGTCAGCCCCAAGTTCCCCAAGAACGCGTTCAACGTCTGCGGCTCACCTTTGGTAAAACGGGCGAGATGACCCTCCTCAGCCATTTGGACTTGCTGCGCCTCTTTGAGCGGGCCGTCCGCCGTGCCCACTTGCCCATTGCCTTTAGCGGCGGATTTCACCCCTCACCGCGCATCTCTATCGCCAGTGCCTTGCCCCTTGGCGTGACCAGCTATGGGGAAATTGTGGACCTGGAGTTTTACCGTGAGGTCGATGCGCAGACGGTGCTGGCCCAATTGCGGCAGCAGCTTCCTCAGGAGATACCCCTCTATGGCTGTGAGGTGGTGCCCCTCAGTGAACCTGCTGCTAGTCAAGCCCTGCAAGCCGCCACCTATGAACTGCTCATCCGTGCACCTGAACCCCTAGAGCGGCAGACTTGGGAACAGTGGTTAGAGACCTTGCGAGCCACGCCTGAAATTCTCTATGAGCTAGCCACCAAGTCAGGGAAAACCCAAGTGGTTAATTTGCGCGATCGCCTCCTGGAGATTCGCCTCAATGAGTACCAAGATCACTGGCCAACGGTGAGCCTGATCTACACAGGGGTCTGTCGCAACGATGGCACGTTCCTGCGGCCAGAGCATTGTCTCTACTTGCTAGAGAAAGTCAGTGGCCACTCCTTAGAACTGGGGGCGATCGCCCGTCAGAAACTCCACCTCGAAACACCATGAACCTAGCAACGCAAATTCACGGCGGTCTGATTGTCTCCTGCCAAGCCCCGCCAGATTCCCCTTTGGCCGCACCAGAGATCATTGCCGCTATGGCAAGGGCAGCAGTTTTGCGGGGGGCAGTGGCCGTGCGCATCAATACCCCAGCCCATATTCAGGCAGTGCGCCAAGCGGTGAATGTGCCCATCATTGGCCTCTGGAAGCAGACCTTGCCAGCGTACCCTGTGTATATTACGCCTCGCTTTGCCGATGCGGTAGCTGTTGCAACAGCAGGCGCCGATATCATTGCCCTCGATGCCACAGCGCGATCGCGTCCTGAACCTCTACAGGATTTGATTCAGCGAATTCATGATGAACTGGGCAAGCCTGTGATGGCTGATATTGACTCCCTGGAAAATGCCGAAGCCGCGGTTGCTGCCGGAGCTGATTGGGTAGGCACCACCCTCTTTGGCTACACCGAAACCACGGCGCATACCCCGCCCCCCAGTTGGTCGCTTCTGAGTCAGCTTGTCAAGCAGCTCAGCGTGCCTATTCTTTGTGAAGGGGGAATTGCCAGTCCAACCATGGCTGCAAAGGCCTTGGGTTTAGGGGCTTGGGCAGTCGTTGTCGGCACCGACATTACCGGTATTGATCTTAAGGTGCAGCGGTATGTCGCGGCTCTCAAGGCTAATACAGCCCTTTCTTAGGGGAGTAGCTGTAACTCTGGCTCCAGCGACTGAGACCTACTCCTGATCTCAATGAAGCTTAGGGAAGGGGAAAGCTTTGTTGAGGGCACTGCGCCATTGAAAACTTTTATTCTAGTTTATTCTAGGCCTGTCGAAGTTGAGGGGTTTGTATATTTTCCTCTCTATTCCGACCGATAAACGAGAGTTTGTGGCACAATAGAACCTATAGCGACTAATACACCTGTTAGCCTAGGAGCCACTATCTATGAGCCTAAAACTTGGGGATGTCGTACCCAACTTTACCCAAGCCTCCTCCATGGGAGACATCAACTTCTACGAGTGGGCAGGGGATAGTTGGGTTGTCCTGTTCTCCCATCCAGCGGATTACACCCCCGTTTGCACGACAGAACTGGGGGAAGTGGCACGGTTACGCCCAGAATTTGAGAAGCGCAATGTCAAAGTCTTGGCTCTGAGTGTCGATAGTGTGGAGTCCCACCTCGGCTGGATCAAAGACATCGAAGAAGTGAACAACGTCAAGGTGGATTACCCGATTTTGGCCGACGAAGACAAAAAAGTCTCCAACCTCTACGACATGATCCACCCCAACTCCCTGAACAACCTGACAGTGCGCACAGTCTTTATCATTGACCCCCAAAAACGCCTGCGCCTGACCATGACCTATCCTGCCAGCACAGGCCGCAACTTTGCTGAGATTCTGCGGGTCATTGATTCGCTGCAACTGACGGACAACTACAGTGTGGCAACTCCGGCCAACTGGCAAGAGGGTCAAGAGTGCGTGATTGTGCCTTCCCTCAGCGATGAAGAAGCGAAGCAGAAGTTTCCCAAGGGCTTCAATGCTGTTAAACCCTATCTGCGCTTGACACCTCAACCCAACAAATAGCCTAGATTAGCCTAGACAAGTCATGGCCACACCCTGAGCTGTTCGGGGTGTTTTTTTGTGCCTCGGCAGCATCCCAAGATAGGATAATTTTGCATGGCAAAACCAAGGAAAGGAATAGAGGCGGAATGCAGCGTTGGATACTTTGGCTTTTGATACCCCTTTTCGTCTGTTTGAGTGGATGCGTCCAAGCAGATATGGTCATCCAGCATCAGGGACAAACGGGGGGGAGCCTAACCTACAGGCTAACGCTGCCTCAGCCCGATCCTCTTTTTACTGAGCAGGTCATCCAGCAGGCGCACCGCTTGGGGGGAGCGGTCAAGCAGCGCGATAAAACCCATCTTCAGGTGACGATTCCCTTTGACACCAGCCAGCAATTGGCCACCGTCCTCAATCGCATTGGTCGTGTGCCCTATCTTTCCCAAGTCACTGCTAAGGCGGATATTTTTGACCAGAACCTGTTGCTCTTTGTCCGGGAACGCTTTCGCTATGACATTGACCTGCGACCCTTGGGTATTGAGTCCCGTGATCAAGCCGTTCTGGTGGCACCGCGGTCACTGCTGAATTTTCAGCTTGCCCTAGAAACCCCTTGGGGGGGACACCCGATTGAACGCCCAGCCATGGCGAAGGACACAGTTGTGAACCCCCATGTTCAGCGGGGGGGCGATCGCCTGACTTGGACATTGATACCTGGTTATCTCAATCACCTAGAGGCAGTCTATTGGTATCCCAGTCCCTTGGGGTGGGGTACCTTGGTCATTGTTGGCCTACTGATGTTGGGCAGTTGGCTGCGCACCCGTCTTAGCGGTTCTGCCTAAGATTCCCATGAGATGGTCTGGCCCCCCGGGGAGTTGGCAACGGTATCTTGCCTATTTAATTACAGGACCTCTGACTATCCTCAACCTCTGGGTGGCGGAGCAAGTTTACCTCTATTTTGAATATCCGATTAATATTCTTGTCATTGCCGCCATCTTGGCTTTTTTGCTCAATCAAGTGGTGATTCGTCTTTGTGCTCGCGGTCTGCGGCGACGGCAGGCGATCGCCCTTGTGTTACTGATTACTCTTTTGGTGGTCAGTGTATTGATGCTGTTGCTGCTCCCCCTTGCGATTCAACAGGCGGAAGAACTCCTGAATCAACTACCAGAGTTGGCAGATACTAGCAATCAAAATTTGCGCCATCTGGATCAACTCCTGCGCCGCTACCAATTCCCCGTGGGGGTGAATGACTTGATGGAAGAGCTGACGATTCAGGTCAAAGGAATTGCTGCCCTGTTACCCAGTGTTGCCATTACAACTATAACTAGGTTTTTTGATACTCTCTTGGTGTTGATTCTAACAGTGTATATGCTCTTTTATGGGAGTGGGATTTGGCGCGG
Organism: Thermosynechococcus sp. M3746_W2019_013; assembly: GCF_015296045.1. Lineage (NCBI taxonomy): Bacteria > Bacillati > Cyanobacteriota > Cyanophyceae > Acaryochloridales > Thermosynechococcaceae > Thermosynechococcus > Thermosynechococcus sp. M3746_W2019_013. Next base: position 39,774 of record NZ_DVDW01000060.1, read on the forward strand.
GCTAATGCAACTGGTACCCAAGCCTTGGCGGCAGGTGGTGGATGACGCTTTGCGCCTGAATATTCGCAGTTTTTTTTCAGCGCAACTGTTTCTGGGGCTGTTTATGTTTCTTGCCCTCATTCCCTTTATGGTTGCCCTGCAGGTTAATTTTGGCTTTCTTTTTGCCCTTATCATTGGAGTTGCCCAGTTAATTCCTGTGGTAGGGGCAACGCTGGGGATTGGCTTTGTCACCCTGCTCATTCTCTTTCAGGATGCGTGGCTGGCTTTGAATATTTTCCTGATTGCCGTGGTTTTGCAACAGATTAAGGACAATGTGCTTGCCCCCAAGTTACTAGGGAATTTGATGGGACTCAACCCTCTCTGGCAGTTTATTGCCCTGCTCATTGGCGCGCGGGTGGCAGGCTTCTTGGGAATTTTGCTGGCGATTCCCCTGGCAGCAACGGTGAAAGTGGTTCTAGAGTCCCCTCCTGCCCCAGAGGGGTAGCTGACGGCGCGGATCGGAAAGTTTTGATCAACGCACACACCCCATGGCCAAAAACAGTCATAGTAATGGCGTTTGTGCCACCACCAATGACCCCACCAATCAGGGGCAGGGCCCGAACCATCACACTTCTGCCAGCAATTCTGCCAACAATTCGTTGAGCCAGGGGCCGCGGTAGCTGTTGGATGACTTTTTGCAGCAATTGGGGTAATTTTTTTTCCACCGACCGTCTGACGACGGTGTTGAAAACTTGCCGACACAATTCGGTGCCAAAGTACTCTGCTAGCTGATTAGCGGTAACTCCAGAAGCAACGGAAATCAGTATCATTAGCACATTTTCATCTTCGACATCTAGGCCATAGATGGTAAAGAGGGCTGCTGTTAGCTTCGTTTGAGAATAGACAAAGGAGCCAATGTCCAGCACCAGGCCAAGCCAACCCATCAGGCCAGTGACTACACCAGTGCCAAAGGACCAGAAAGTGGCCTCGTAAATGGCATGGTTGGCCATGCGATCGCGATCGCCTTGCCACTGAGGATCGCAGAGAAACTGGTGTCCCCATTCTTGCCCCTCCTGTACGGCGCCGAGCAGACCGGCCCAAGAGAAGTCAGCTGGCTGGGGCATAGGCACACTCCTGATGGGGGATGGTTCACTAATTTATCTATTGATTATCCATCGATCAGTTGCTAAGTATGCACGCCAAGCCAATAATTTTCGGAATGACTATTTGGGCACCGCTGCCGTGAGTACCTCGTGTCCGTCAGCCGTGACGAGGACATCGTCTTCAATGCGCACCCCAATGCCGCGCCAGCGATCGCCAATCTCGGGCTGACCCTCGGCGGGGGTTGCTTCAGGATGAATATAAATCCCTGGCTCAACCGTCAACACTTGCCCCGGCTGGAGGGTCACCCATGTCTCCTTGTTGTGCTTGTAAAGACCGACATCGTGGACATCGAGTCCCAGCCAGTGACCGGTGCCATGCATAAAGAAGGTGCGGTACTTCTGGGTCTGATTCTCTTTCCCTTCATTGATGAGGGTCTCAATTTCCCCGCGCAGCAGGCCAAGGTCAACCAAGCCTTCAACAATCACCTGCACCGCTGCATCGTGGATTTGGTTGTAGGTATTCCCCGGTCGCACCTGCTCAATTGCCGCTTTTTGGGCAGCGAGGACAATATCATAAATCGCCTTTTGTTCGCCGGTAAACTGGCCACTTACAGGAAAGGTGCGGGTAATATCGGCGTTGTAGTAACGATAGGCACAGCCCGCATCAATCAGGAGCAAGTCTCCTGCTGCCATTTGCCGTTGGTTTTCGGTGTAGTGGAGCACACAGGCATTCGGACCTGAGGCAACAATTGAAGGATAAGCAGGGCCATCGCCTCCCCGTAGGCGAAACACATGCTCTATCTCTGCTTGGATCTCGTATTCCCAGCGCCCCGGAGCAGCCAGTTCGCGGGCACACTGATGGGCTTCGACAGTGATGGCGATCGCCCGGCGGATCAAGGCCAGTTCCGCTGCTGATTTAATTTGCCGCATGGGTGCCAAGAGAATACTGGGATCCGCGATCGCCCGCGGACCTGTGCCCCGTTTTGGTAGCGTCGCCAGCAGCCGCTGGTAGTGCTTGAGAATCAGTTGATTAAAACGCTCGTTGCGACCAAAGTGGTAGTACAGCGGATCCCCCGTCTCCAAATAGCGGGGCAGGTGCTCCTCTAGCTCACCAATGGGATATACAGCATCGGCGCCTAACTCCTCCTTAGCCGCGTCTACGCCAAGGCGTGCCCCTGTCCAAATTTCTTGGCTGAGATCCTTGGGCTGCACAAAGAGCACATAGCGATGCTCGCTGTGGTTGGGCGCAAAAACAGCAACCGCCTCTGGCTCATTAAAGCCCGTGAGATAGTAAAAATTACTGTCTTGGCGAAAGTTGTAGTCCACATCATTGTGCATGATGGCGCGCGGGGCACTACAGAAAACAGCCACACCTGTGCCCAATTTCTCTAAAAACTGCTGCTGTCGTTGCTGGTACTCTGCTTTCATCGCGCCCTGAAAAACGGGTTAACCCTTGGGAATGATCACCCTGAAATGGTTTGGTGGGGGCGGAGGGACTTGAACCCTCACGACTTGTTTAAGGTCAACGGATTTTCATCCTCCTGCCGCTTTCGCGACCACCCCTTGGGTGTTGAGGATTGGACTCTCCCTTTACCCGCGTAGAGGATCTACGGTAGGGTAGCTCCCGTCGAGTCTCTGCACCTTCCGTTTCCGTGGGTATGCTCCTGGGAAACGGCTTGGCTCAGGATTGCCATATTTGCCCTGGGGACAAACGTAGGTTTCCCTGAATTTGAGAGCATTCACTTAATAGATTTCTCTACTAAGGCTCAATTGCTTAAGTCCGCAGCGTCTACCATTCCGCCACGCCCCCTTAAGTACCGCTACTATACCACCTTGGCTTTGGGGGATGCAATTCCTACTGGCATTGGTAATAAGCCCGCAAAGCCTCCAGAAGACCCTGGTTTTCGCTGTCACGGCGCACCGCTACCCGGAAGTAAGAGGCGCCCAATTCAGGAAAGCTGCAACAATCGCGAATCAAGATGCGATGTTGCTGCAGGAGGTAGGTTTGCAGGGGCAAAATGGAGCCGGTTGCTTGAATGAGTAAAAAGTTTGCCTTGCTCTTGGTCACCACCTTTAGTTTGGGCAAAGCGTTCAGCGCAGCGGCAAAGGCATGGCGTGTGGGTGGCAGCCACTGCCATGTGTGCTCCTGAAAGGGGCGATCCCCTAAAGCCGTAACGCCAGCGATGATGGCCAGACTATTCACACTCCAGGGATCTCGCCATGCTCGCCAGCGCTGCCAACGTTCGGGCGAGGAGAGGGCATACCCTAGACGCAGACCCGCTAGACCATAGAACTTTGTCAGCGATCGCAGAACAATTAAATTGGGGTACTCAGGCACAGCCGCTATTAGAGACTCGTTTGCCGCCGGCGGCAAAAAGTCCATAAAGGCCTCATCCACCACCACTAAGGCACCTGTCTCTAACAGGGGTTGGAGATGATTCCGCGACCAGAGATGCCCACTGGGGTTATGGGGGTTGTTGACAATGATGGCATCTCTCTGTGTCAGTTCTGGTAGGACCTCTGAGAAATTGTTTTGTACCTGTGGCAAAGGAAGGGGAACCAGTGTGCTGTCAAAGGCTGCCACTGCCCGCCGATAGTCGGCAAAGGCAGGAACAACGACAAAGACGCGCTGCCGCTGCCCACATTCACGCCCCACCCATGTCAACAACTCTGCTGCACCATTGCCCACCAAAAAATAATCCTTTGGCAGCCGATGAAGAGTAGTCAGCGCCGCCACCAAGGGACGGCAATCGGGATCGGGATAGTCGCGAATTGTGGCAAGAGACGCCTGCAGGGCAGCAATCACTGACTTTGGAGGACCCCAAGGGTTGAGACTAGCAGAGAAGTCCAAAATCTCATTGGGGGCACACCTAGCGATCGCTGCCGCCCAAGCTAAATTGCCACCGTGGCGCGGGGGATGCAAACTATTTTTTCTTGCCTTTGGCCGCTGGTTCCGCAGCCGCAGGAGGTGCAACTTTTTCTTTGAAGAGTTTCCCTGCTGAAAAGGCGGGCACGGTAGTTGCTGGGATTTGCATTTTTTCCTTGGTTTTGGGGTTGCGCCCTTCACGGGCTTTGCGCTCCCGAGGTTCAAAGGCACCAAAGCCCACCAGTGTTACTTTTTCTCCCTTGGCCACAGCCTCCATGATTTCCTCCACGGTGGCAGAGATAATAGCCTCAACTTGCTTTTTGGTGACGTTGTTGGCGCTATGGGCACGATTAAACACAGCATCCACGAGCTCAGCTTTATTCATGGGGATAACTCCACAGAAACATTAAAGATTGTTTAATTAGAAGATAATGGGTAAAAGGCACGAAACCCTTGCCCCTGCTTGCTTTCAAGCCTCATTCTAGAATAGCCAGACCTCAAGTGTAACCCTGAAACCTTTAAGATAGGTGCTTTTCCAGTACTTTTATCCATCAGAAATCCCTCAAACCCTTGATTTATCAGTCCTTTAGCAGGTTTCCCCTACCTTTGAGACGGGTTTTAGGTCAGTGACAGTTGTTAGAAAAATTAACAAATTGCAGCAACCTGAGATTTGAACATGGCTCCCACAGCACAAAAAAGCCCCCTGAAGGGGGGATGGAAAATTCACAAGTTTGATGATTGGATTCAGAAGAGTTGATCAAGGTTGATCGCGAAGAGGATGCCTGATTGACCGCCTAGGCATCATCAAGGGCAGCAATACCCGGCAGTTCTTTGCCTTCGAGGAGTTCAAGGCTTGCCCCGCCACCGGTGGAAATGTGGCTCATGCGATCGGCCAGGCCAACTTTTTCCACAGCAGCCACAGAATCGCCGCCGCCGATAATTGTGGAGACCCCCTGACTGGTGAGCTCAGCCAAACAGCGGGCGATCGCCTCTGTCCCCTTGGCAAATTGATCAAACTCAAACACCCCCATTGGGCCATTCCAGATCACCGTTTTGCAATCTTGGAGTGCCTCTTGGAAGCGCTTGACGGAAGCAGGCCCAATATCTAGCCCCATCCAGTTGTCAGGAATCGCTGCGATACTGACCACTTGGCTATGAGCATCGTTGGCAAAGTTATCCGCCACCACTACATCTGTTGGCAAGAGCAACTCCACCCCTTTTTCTTGGGCCTTGGCTTCCAGGTGCTTGGCTAGCTCCAACTTGTCTTCTTCCACCAGAGACTTGCCAACATTGAGCCCCCGCGCTTTGTAGAAGGTGAAGATCATACCGCCGCCAATGAGCAATTTATCCACTTTTTCTAAAAGGGCTTCAATGACACCAATCTTAGAAGAAACTTTCGATCCCCCCACAATAGCCGCCAGGGGACGGCGGGGATGTTCGATGGCATTTTGCAGATATTCCAATTCTTTCTCCATCAAAAAGCCCGCCACGCAAGGACTGAGGTACTGAGTCACCCCAGCGGTTGAAGCATGGGCGCGGTGCGCAGTGCCAAAGGCATCGTTGACATAGACTTCGGCACAGGCGGCCAGTTGCTTGGCAAATTCGGGATCATTTTTTTCTTCCCCCGGATGGAAGCGCACATTCTCCAGCAGGCAGACATCACCATTAGCCATGGCTTGGGTGTGGGCAACCACGGCATCCCCAATGCAGTCATCGAGCTTGGCCACGGGTTTGTGGAGCAGTTCCGAGAGCCGCTGGGCCACGGGGGTGAGGCGCAACTTCTCATCCACGCCCTTAGGACGGCCAAAGTGGCTGACCAGAATGACTTTTGCACCTTTGCTGATCAGGTCTTGAATGGTGGGCAGGGCCGCACGGATACGAGTATCATCAGTAATGACCCCGTTTTCGTCGACGGGGACGTTAAAATCCACCCGCACGAGGACACGCTTTCCTTCTAAGTCGGCGGCGGATAACTGCGCTACGGATTTTTTAGACACGCTAGAGCCTCCTAAATGCGTTAAAAGATAGATGATAGTACTAGGGGCATAACAATCCCGGCTAGCGATGGAGTGATGCGCTACAAATCCCTCACCTGATTCTACCCAAGGGCGTACCCTTCCACTTGACTCCCATGAGGTAACTCTATGTTCAAAACCATTCTTTTTCCCATTGACCGTAGCCGTGACACCCAAGAAGCCATGCCCACGGTGGTTGAGATGGTGAAACTGTTCCAGAGCCAGTTGTTTCTGCTGTCGGTGGAGGAAAGCCCAGAACCCGATCCAGAGCTAGAGGCAGCGATCGCTGAGTTTTTGAATCGAGTGAAGGAAGCCTTTGCCCAGCAGGCGATTGTGGCGGAAACCTTGCTACGGCGCGGCAAACCTGCCTTTGTTATCTGTGATGTGGCCGATGAGATCAATGCCAGCTTAATTATTATGGGCTGCCGAGGAACGGGGCTTACCCCAGAGGGGTTCCAAGAAAGTGTTAGCAACCGCGTGATTAATTTGGCGCCCTGTCCAGTTTTGGTCGTGCCCTAGGGTAACTGCATCTTGCGGAGCTTGAAGTTTCGTCACAAAGGGCCTAGCCCCTGGGGCGATCGCCGATGATCAAAGAAAGGAAACGTACCGTCTTGTCCTGTGGTTGATCTGCATGCTGAATTCAACGGATGTGACGCCTACAGCTTCTGTCCCCGCTGCCGATCAACTGCAGGCCCTTGGGGTGTACATCACTATCCATGGCCATTTCTATCAGCCCCCCCGCGAAAACCCCTATCTCAATGCCATTGAACACCAACCCAGTGCCCAGCCATTTCACGATTGGAATGAGCGCATTTACTACGAGTGCTATCGCCCCAATGCCTTTGCGCGGATTCTCAACGATCGCGGTGAGGTCATTGATATTGTCAATAACTTTGAATACCTAAGCTTTAATATTGGCCCAACGCTCTTTAGTTGGCTTGAGCGCTACGATCTCGAGGTCTATCAGCGCATTATTGAGGCCGATCGCCACAGTTGTCAGCGCTTCAATGGCCACGGCAACGCGATCGCCCAAGTCTATAACCACATCATTTTGCCCTTGGCCAACTATCGGGATAAATTGACCCAGATTCGTTGGGGTAAGGCAGACTTTCGGCGGCGGTTTGGCCGCGAACCGGAGGGGATGTGGCTGGCAGAAACGGCCATTGATGATGAAACTGTAGCCGCACTGATTCAGGAGGGGATTCGCTTTACTGTTTTGGCGCCTTCCCAGGCTCAACGCTGTCGGCCGATTCTCCCTGAGGGGGACGCCGAGTGGATCGAGGTCAGCGGCAGCCAAATTGATCCAACGCGTCCCTATCGCTGCTATTTACCGGGGGGCGATCGCCAGCGGGATTACCTAGACATCTTCTTCTACGATGGTCCCATTTCGCGGGATATAGGCTTTAGTGACCTGCTCACTAGCTCTCAATTTCTGGCGGGACGGTTGGGGCAGGCCGTGCGTGGCGATCGTCGCCCCAGTCAAATTATTGCCGTTGCCACCGACGGTGAGACCTTTGGCCATCACAAGTATGGCGGTGAAAAAGCCCTCGCCTATGCTTTTAAGGTGGAATTTCCACAGCGGGGTTGGCAGGTGACCAACTTTGCCTATTACCTCAGCCTCTTTCCCCCTACTTGGGAAGTGGAACTCAAACCAGTCACCGCTTGGAGTTGTGCCCATGGAGTGGATCGCTGGCAGGACAATTGTGGCTGCGGCGGTGGTGGCGAGTGGCATCAGCGGTGGCGACGCCCCTTGCGGGATGCCCTGAACTGGTTGCGGGATGAGCTCATTGATATTTATGAAACCCTGGGCAGTGATTTATTTCAGGAGGTTTGGGCTGCCCGTGATGCCTATATTGAGGTGATTGCCGATCGCTCCCCGGAGACCCTGCACCGCTTTTTGGCCCACCACCAACGTCGCCCCCTGAGTCAAAGGGAGCAAATGGATGCCCTGCGTCTGCTGGAGATGCAGCACCATGCCCTGCTGATGTTTACCAGTTGTGGTTGGTTCTTTGATGAACTCTCGCGGCCGGAGGGGGTGCAAATTCTCCGCTATGCGGCACGGGCAATCGAACTGGCAGGGGATGTCGCCGGTGTACAGTTGGAAACCGAGTTTATTGAGCGGCTGGCAGCGGCCCCCAGCAACGTACCGCAGTTTGGCGATGGGGCAAGGGTCTATCACCAGTTGGTAAAAACAGCTCAAATTAGCTTACAGCAGGTGGCTGCCCACTATGCCATCGGTTCCCTCTTTAACAGTTATTCCCGCCAACACCAACTCTACTGTTATGAGATTGAGCAGGGGGATTACCATCTCCAACGCATGGGTAGCCTGACGCTGGCGATCGGCCAAATTCAACTCACCTCGACGATTACAACCGAGTCACAACTGTTGATCTTTGCTGTCTTGCACCTGGGGGGCTGGGACTTCCACTGTGCCATTCAACCCTTCCAAGGGCGGCGCGAATATAGCCAGATCAAGACCCATCTCCTGCAAGCCTTCCAACAGGGCAGTGCGGCGCGGGTGGTGATGGCGATGACGGAACGCTTTGGGGGGGTGGCCTACAGCTTGGACAATCTCTTTGCTGAAGAACGACACCGCCTCATGGGGGTGCTGGCGCGGGAAACCCTGACCCGCTTGGATCAGCTGTATACCCAAGTCTATCGCGATAACTACGGCATCCTCATGGGGTTTCAGCGGGATGGCCTGAGTGTGCCCCAAGAGTTGCAGGTGGCCGCGGCGGTGGCTTTGACCCATCGTGCCATTAGCCATTTGCGAAGTTTAGAGCAAGACCTCAGCGATCTGGGGGATTTGCCCTTGGCAGATCTGCAAAGCCATTTGGCAGAATTGGCGGCGATCGCCCGCGAGGCGCGGCTGTTGGGCTGTCGGCTGAGTCTGCAAGAGCAACAACGGCTCCTCGAGCAGAACATTACTACGGGATTACGCTATCTGGCTCACCATTTGGAGAGTCATACCCTAGGACAATTGAGCCCCTTGCTGCAGGACTTGATCACAGTCGCGGATGCCTTGGGTTTGAACCTGAATCTGGATCGAGCGCAGGAGCAGCTTTATACCCTCATGGGTCAACTGCGGCAGAAGGGCAGGCACCTCAGTGAGGGCGATCGCCGGCACCTGCAAACCTTAGCCACCCGCCTTAAGGTTGATCCTCACCTATTGGCTTCCCTTGCTTCCTAGGAAAGCATCACCCCTCAGGCTAGAACCAATCCTGGGAGGAGATCTTCCCCAGAGAAGTGCCGCGGGGCGATCGCGACTTCAGGGAATCTTTGGGAGCGGTAGATTGCCACTGCCCCAGTTCTAGCAGGTTAGGAAAGTTGTCTCTGCCACGACCCAACCGATATCTCGTTTCGTTAAAATCAGCAAACTAGCCCCACAAGCCGGCCTAGGTAGGGGGAGTAGATAGAAAAAGTTGTGAGGAGTCGGTATGTCGTCAACGTCGCCAGAAATGGCTGAGGCTTTGGTTGCTTCATCTCCTGTTGCTGAGCGGGGGCTGATTCCACGGGTATTGCGACCGGCACTGCAGTGGTGGTTATCCTCACAGCTAGAGCAGGCAACCGGACTGGAAATTGAGATTCAAGGGGGCGATCGCCAGCTATTGCGGGGGTACTTACCGCACGTGCGCATTGCCGCAGCAACAGCCAGTTATCGCGGGATTCAATTGCGCCAAGCGGCAGTCCAAGCAGAACAGATTCAGATTAATCTAGGGCAGGTGTTGCGGGGCCAACCCCTAAAACTATTGGCACCCGTGCCGCTGCGGGGCGAACTGGTTCTCAGCCAAGCCGATCTGAACGCCTCCTTGCGGGCCCCCCTCCTGCAATCCGGCCTACGGGAACTACTGAAGTTGCTCCATCAGCGGGGCTTGGGCAAGCCGGGAGTGGATCTCCAAGAGTGGCAACTGCTGCATACACAGGGAGAATTGGGGACTGGCTGCCTCAAACTGAGGTTCTCGATGGTGAATGCCCAAGGAGAGCAGGGGGATTGGCATCTCATGACCCATGTGCGCTTGCAGGATGAACGGACGCTCTGCTTAGAAAAGGTGCACTGGCAAGGGGAACGTGAGATTCACCCCACGGTGACCATTGATTTGGGTGATGGGGTCGCTATTCAAGAGTTGCGGCTAGAAGCGGCTGCCCTCAGGGTACAGGGAATGGTTTGCATTTATCCCTAGGTTGCTCAGCAACGCTGCCACGCGCCCTAAATCCTTGACCCCCGGCCGACTTTCCACCCCACTGGCAAGGTCAATTCCTTGGGGCTGGGTTTGAGCGATCGCCTGACGGCAATTTTCGGGTGTAATGCCCCCCGCCAGCCACCAAGGGCAAGGAATGTGTAACTCTTTAAGTAGCGTCCAGTCAAAGGGTTGACCCGTGCCCCCCAACTGCTGTGGATGGTAAGCATCCAAGAGAATGCGATCTACAATCGGGGTGTAGGCGGCAATCTCGGTGAGGGTGGCCGCCGATCGCACCCGCAGGGCTTTGATGAGCACGATATGAGGGAAGGTCTGGCGCACCGATTGGCAAAATTCAGGCGATTCACTGCCATGGAGCTGTAGCGCTTGTACTCCTGTGGTTGTGACTAAATTGGCTAATGCCTCGAAATCAAGATTGGCGACAACAGCTACCGTCAGCACGGAAGGGGGCAACTGCCGACAAATGTCTGCAATGGTTGGGGGGCTGACGTAGCGGGGCGAATGGGGGACACTAATGAAGCCAAGGGCACTGACACCCATTTGGGCGATCGCGATCGCCTGCTCGGGCAGGGTCAAACCACAAATTTTGACGGCAATTTTTACAGGGGTGGTTGCGTTAAGCATTTGTAACAAGATGCACTATTTTGTAAAGAACTGGCGGGGGCAATCCGGTGGTTCCGTATAATTCATGGGCAATTGTACCCATTTAGGAGGAACCATGGTGTTAGCCACGCTCCCCGATACCACTTGGACGCCCTCTGTGGGGCTGGTGGTGATCCTCTGCAACCTGTTTGCGATCGCTATTGGCCGCTATGCCATTCAATCGCGGGGAAAAGGCCCCGGCTTACCCATTGCCTTGCCTGCCCTCTTTGAAGGCTTTGGTCTGCCAGAATTGCTGGCCACCACCAGCTTTGGTCACCTTTTGGCGGCTGGTGTTGTCAGTGGCCTACAGTACTCCGGCGCCCTCTAGGGTGGGAATGCCACTGGCAATCTGACGGGAAATGAAGGGCAGTACCTCTGTATTTTTACTGGCAGTGGAATTTTCCGTAAAGACCACCAAGGTATAGGGGCAGCGATCCGGGAGTTCAATATAGGCCGCATCATGGCGCACCCAACTGGTGAGTCCCGCCTTTGACCACAGCTTTGTCCCTGGAGGTAGCCCTTCCCCCAAAAATCCCTGGACTTGGTTTTCTGGATCCTCAGCCAAAAGCTCTGGATCCAGCGATCGCTCCATCAGTTCCATCATCGCTTGACTGGCGCTGGCAGCAACCGCAACGCCGCCAACAATACTGTGGATTAACTTGGCCGTGGCATTGGTTGTCAGACGATTGGCATTCTGGCGATCGCGCCCGACAAATTCCTGCTCTCGTCCATAGGGGCCATCACACCATGTTTTTTGATTCACGTTGATATGCGTTAGCTCTGGCCACCCCAAGGACTGAAAATAGCGATTGACGATATTGCGCTGGTATTGCCACGTCCGAAAGGGCTCCGGCGGCAGGACTGGGCCACTGGTGGTTCCCGTGAGCATATCCACCACTAAGCTGGTGGCATCGTTGCTGGAATCCACAATCATATCCCGCATGGCGCGTTCCAATTCCGCATCGGGCTGGAGCATGCCACTGTGGAGCCACTCATGGCAAGCCACAAGATAAAACAGTTTCACCACACTAGCCGGGTACATCGGCACATCGCCGCGATAGTGAGCGCCGGGAATCAAGTACTGCCAAAATTCTGTTGCCGTAAGCGCTCCGCCCGTATTCACCGGAATGGGTGGTGGATACACCAGCAAGGTCAGGGCAATGTCCTCTTGGCCTAGCCAAGGAAAGTGTTGCCATGTCGCCTGGAGCGTCCGCATCACCAAATCCGTGAGATAGGTGTTGGCCCGAAAAAAAGTCATTGGCTGCTCCACTCCTACTCGGGCGATCGCTCCCCGCCATTGCGGGCACCGGAATAAACCAAGCCGCGTTCCACATCCATCGTCAGGATGGTGCCCTCACGAATCAGCCGAGTGGCATTTTTGACGCCCACAATCACCGGAATCCCCAGCCGCAACCCCAAGACAGCGGCATGGCTTGTGAGGCTGTCCTCCTCGGTAATAATGCCTGCCGCCTTGCGAATCACTTCCACCAACTCAGCACTGGTGCGCTCCGCCACCAAGATTTCCCCACTATTAAACGTGCGCACCGGCATCCCTTGGCGTACCACCCGCGCAGGGCCACTAACAGATCCATGGCCAATGCCACAACCCCGCCCCATCACTGACGTGACCAGTTCCACCTTGATCATATCCGTAGAGCCAGAAACCCCCTGCAGTGTGCCCGCCGTCATGACCACGAGATCCCCCTCCTCAAGGAAGCCCCGCTCCTGGGCGGCATTAATCGCTGCCTGGAAGGATTCGCGCATCGAGGGATGGTCCAATGTCAGCAGCGGTTCTACGCCCCAGACCAACTGGAGGCGTCGGGCCACTTCGATATGGGGTGTTGCCGCCAAAATAGGAATTTGGGGACGAAACTTGGAGACATTCCGGGCCGTTGCGCCCGTTTTAGTTTGGGTAATGATTGCTTTGGCATGCAGCTGCGCCGCCACCTGTCCCACCGCTTGACTAATGGCATTGGGAATAGAACGCACCGCCGTAGACTCCGCCCCGGGAGGTTGCCGCAGTTGGGGTTGGTTGTCAATGCGGGCAGCAATTGTGGCCATCATCTTCACCGCCTCGACGGGGTATTCCCCCATCGCCGTTTCATTGGAGAGCATCACGGCATCAGTGCCATCGAGAATGGCATTGGCGACATCGGAAATCTCTGCACGGGTAGGACGAGGGCTTTTCACCATGCTGTCGAGCATTTGTGTGGCCGTAATGACCGGGATGCCCAAGCGGTTGGCGGCAGCGATCAGCCGTTTTTGCAGAATCGGCACATCTTCGGCGGGCAATTCAACCCCCAGATCACCCCGGGCCACCATGACGCCATCACAGAGGGAGAGAATGGCATCCATCTGCTCAATCGCCTCGTGCTTTTCGATTTTGGCAATGACTGGCACCTGCTTACCAGCGTTGGCAATCAGTTCTTTGATCTCCAGTACATCTTGGGGATTGCGAACAAAGCTGAGAGCCACCCAATCTACCCCTTGATTGAGGCCAAACATCAGATCTTCGCGATCTTTCTCTGTCAAGGCTTTAATCGAGAGGTAAACCCCCGGAAAGTTCACACCCTTGGCATTGGAGAGCGTGCCCCCAACAACCACTTGGCAATGGAGCTCACCCGCTTCTTTATCCACTTCTTCCACGAACATTTCCACGCGGCCATCGTCGAGCAAAATCGTGGCACCGGCGGGCACCTCTTGAGCCAAGGGGGGATAGGTAATCGAGCTAATGTGCTGATTGCCCATGATAGGGCGACTCGTGAGGGTAAAGCGATCGCCCCGCTTCAGGGAAATGGAGCCATGCTCAAACCGCCCAAGGCGAATCTTGGGGCCTTGCAAGTCCTGCAAAATGCCCACCGGTTGCCCGAGTTCGTAGGAAATTTGGCGAATTAGGCGAATGCTGCGCTGGTGATCGTCATGGGTACCATGGGAAAAGTTTAGACGCAGGGTGGTTGCTCCCGCTTGAATAATGGCGCGCAATTTGTCGGGGTGACTGACTGCTGGACCAATGGTGGCGACAATTTTTGTGCGGCGTTGCAACGGCTGGTTCGACATAGATGGTTGAATGATGAGGCTCCAACAGGTTACCGTATTTCCTAGAACCCTTGGTAGGGATAGGGGATACATGCAGTGAGTGGCATTGCCCTTTTGGGAATGGCTAAATCTAGGAATCGGCGTAAAGTGGTTGCTTCTAGCCTACAGCACAGCGATCGCCCTTGGCGGTGTTCCCTAGGAAGGATGGGCAAGTTCTTTTTTCGACTTAAAATATGAGAATGATTCTCTTTTTCTTGGGCCATTGACCTATGACAACTACCCTCTCTGATCCCTCTCCAAAAATGCAGGCTGAAAAACACGGTCTGCCTGTCACCATCATCACTGGTTTTTTGGGGAGTGGCAAAACAACCCTTTTAAACCATATTCTCACAAACCAAGAAGGCCTCAAAACCGCTGTACTCGTCAATGAATTTGGCGAGATTGGCATTGATAACCAGCTTTTGGTGTCCCAAGATGAGGGCATGGTGGAGCTCAGCAACGGCTGTATCTGCTGCACTATCAACAACGACTTGGTGAATGCCGTCTATCGGGTTCTTGAGCGGCCCGACAAGGTGGACTATTTGGTGGTGGAAACAACGGGATTGGCGGATCCGTTGCCGGTGGCTCTAACCTTTCTGGGGACCGATCTGCGGGATCTCACCCGCTTGGACTCGATTATTACCGTGGTGGATGCGGAGAACTTTAGTCTGGATCTTTTCAATAGCAGCGCTGCCCAAAGCCAAATTGCCTACGGTGACATTATTCTGCTCAACAAAGCAGATCTAGTCACCGAGGAACGCTTGCAGGAGCTCGAACGGCGAATTCACGAGATGCGGGAGGGGGCACGGGTTATTCGCACCGTGAAGGCACAGGTACCGCTGCCCTTGATTTTGAGTGTGGGATTGTTTCAGAGCGATCGCTACTTTCATCCTGAACACGAGCACCCTGAGCACGACCACGATCATGATCACGATCATGGGTGTGATGAACATTGCGATCATGATCATCATCACCACCCTCATCACTCCAATCACCTTGAGGAGGATGGCTTTACCTCTGTCTCTTTCCAGAGCGATCGCCCCTTTGAACTGCGAAAATTCCAGTATTTTCTTGACCACCAACTCCCCCAATCCGTCTTTCGTGCCAAGGGCATTCTTTGGTTTAAGGAAAGTCCCCGCCGCCATGTCTTTCACCTCAGTGGTAAGCGCTTTAGCCTCGATGATGAGGAATGGAAGGGCGATCGCAAAAATCAACTGGTTCTCATTGGCCAGAACTTAGATCATGCAACCCTACTGAACCAGTTGGCCGCCTGTGTCACTGATGCATAACTGATGCATAAAAGTCATGGCCAAGCAACGTCGCAAAGCGGACTTTCCTAGCAAAATTTGTATCGTCTGTGGCCGTCCTTTCCAGTGGCGCAAAAAGTGGGCAGCTTGTTGGGAAGAAGTTAAATATTGCTCCGATCGCTGTCGGCGGCGGCGATCGCAAATTCAATCATAATATACACCTCTACGCCTACTTGATCAGAGAAAGAGGCTTGAAAGTTAGCCATTCAGCTGCTGAAAGCGCTTGACCTTTTTAGAGGGCTCCTGTACACTGCTGCCATGGGGGAAAGCTTGATAGCCCTATCAATTGCAGATAGCTCAATAATTAGCTTGTCTTGCAAGGTTATCAAGTTATGCAATTTTACAAAAAATTCGGCTTCGCTTAATTTTTTTTACATTTGTTTTCAGCCAGGAATCCACTAAAACCATGGTAAGCAAAAATTCCCTCTCCCCCTATCTTGCTGCTGCTGCTGTTGGTCTTTTGGCCACTCCATTCTATGCAGTTCTGCCAGCCCTTGGCCAAGCAACAAGAGACTGCGGAAACCCTATTCCTCCTTTTTTTCCTTTTTTCAACTCCACAGCAGGCACCGCCAATGACAACCTCATTTGTGGTTCCCGGAATTCCCCTTTATCCCCTTTAGCTGGGTTAGCACGCGCAATAGCAGTTGGTATACAAAACACAGTGC
>NZ_DVDW01000033.1:0-11471 GCF_015296045.1 Thermosynechococcus sp. M3746_W2019_013
AAAGAGCGCAGAGCCGCCCGTCGCCCCCCCCGCCGCCGTTGAACCATCTCCACCGGCACCTGCGCCCTCGCCAGCACCGACAGACACAACGCCGGAGGGATCACCTCCGCCAACGAGTAACACTGAACCGGCTACCCCTTAGAGGGTGTCTAGTTCTGAAGTGCTCGTAAAAAGGCAGCCAAGCGACTAAAGATTCCCTGACCACGGGGTTGACCTTGGGGGGTGAGGGCACGCTCAATGTCCTCGCTACTGGGGCGTTGCGCAAATTCTGCTAAGCACGTGGGGGCTGCTTCACTGTATTGCCAAATTTGCCACGGTTGGGGATAACAGCGCCAGAGAATAATGGTTTCTGCGAGGGGACGCAGATAATAGCAGGGTTCGAGAGTGTTCAAAAATCGTTCCCGCAACCGGCGACCGGCGTAGCCAATGCCCACGGTGGCCACATCCTGTAGCCGTGGGTTCAAGAGAATAAAGGGGCGATCGCCCGCAGTCAGACACATCTGCTCAATTGCCGTGACCTCCACAGGGGTAGGGGCAACAATCACAATGGCGCGATCGCTCGCTTCAATGGGTGTCAGAAGTTCATTAACCCCCCGCACCCTATAGGGGGTTTCACCCCATTCACGACGAGCAAGAGCCGCAGAGCCAGCATCGGCAAAAAAGACCTTAAGATCACTGCCCATTTCGGCAAACAGGGGCAGGTAGCCAGCCGCCAAGCCCATGGGATTGAGATCAGGAAGCAGAATCTCGATTTGCAGGCGGTTTTTACCCTCTTGGAGCGCCGCTTGGGTGGCCTGCTGGGCTTGACTCAGGGCAGTCTCCAGGCTATCGGGCGGCAAAATGGACATGGGGGCTAGGCAGAGACTTCGCTGACCACGGTGTTAAAGAGGCGCTGCAGCTCCTCTATGAGCGCTTTGGCCTGCCCTAGGGTCTCTGTGGTAGTGGACTGTTCTAGTTGGGCTGCGACTGCTTGCATGGCGCTAATACCGACATTGCCACTGGCTCCCTTGAGGTGATGGGCCTCTCGCTTGATTTGATCCACGTTCCCTTGGTTCACAGCTTCTGCCAAAGCCGCTAGGCGTTGCTGGGCATCCTCGACAAAGGTTTGTAGCAGTTCCAACTCAAACTCGCGATCGCCCCCCGAAAGGGTAGCTAAATAGTCCCAGTCAATTGGCGATGTCATCAGTTCCCAATTCCCCACAGGTGACTCGTCGTTATTGTAGCCTGTCCTAGCCAAGGCAATTCAAGGGTTGAGGCAAGAAGCATAGGGGGAGCTTTGTAATAATTCTTAACTTCCTGAGCGCAGTTTACCCCCTTGGCGAAATCAGGGATTCGATGGCACTATCGCAGTGGCTCAGCAAACAACCGCAGCAAAGACGAGGAACTATGGGCGATCGCGTGACGGTGGGGATTGTGGGTGCCTCAGGCTATGGGGGCGTCCAACTGGTGCGCTTACTCCTTGAGCACCCCCAAGTGGAGATTGTTTATCTCGGTGGTGAAGGCAGTGCCGGTCGCCCCTACACGGAGTTATATCCCCACTTGCAGGGGCGGGTGAATCTCACGGTGGAGCCCGTATCCGTGGAGGTCATTCGCGATCGCGCCCAAGTGGTGTTTCTCTCGCTGCCCAATGGCATCGCCTGTAAGCTTGTCCCGCAACTCCTTGAGCAGGGCTGTAAAGTGCTGGATCTATCGGCAGACTATCGCTTTCAGGATTTGGAAACCTACACCCAGTGGTACGGTGAACCCAGGGCAGATCAGGCTACGGCCCAAAAGGCGGTCTATGGCTTACCAGAACTCTATCGCGATCGCATTCGCCAAAGTGCCCTCATTGGTTGTCCGGGGTGTTACCCCACCGCTAGTTTGCTGGCACTGGCACCTTTAATGAAGCAAGGGCTGATTGAACCAAATACGGCAATTATTGATGCCAAGTCCGGTACCTCTGGCGGCGGGCGTCAGGGCAAAATCAATCTCCTCCTTGCAGAAGCTGACAATTCCCTTGCCCCTTACAATGTTGCGCGTCACCGCCACACCCCAGAAATTGAAGCCATTTGTAGTGATTTGGCTGGCCAAAGTGTTCTCGTGCAGTTTACACCCCACCTCGTGCCCATGCCTCGGGGGATTTTGGCCACTGTCTATGCCACCCTGCGGGATCCGGGTCTGGTACGTGAAGATTTGATCACTATCTACCAAGCCTTTTATCGCCATTCCCCTTGGGTCAATATCCTGCCCCCCGGCCTCTATCCCCAAACCAAATGGGCCTGGGGCACCAATGCCTGCTTTATTGGCATTGAAGTGGATGAGCGCACCGGCCGCGTGATTGTCATGTCTGCCATTGATAACCTCATGAAGGGCCAAGCTTCCCAGGCGGTGCAGTGTTTGAATTTGATGATGGGTTGGCCAGAGACGATGGGCTTACCGCAGGTTGCTTTTTATCCCTAGGACTCAAGTTTCATCCTGTGTCACCAAGGGCAGGCGATCGCCCCGTAGAATCTCCGTACTGGCTGCACTCAAGCATAACCCCATCTGCCATAATCCCTGTCCTAGGCACAAAGCCACCAGAAAGGGAGCAGTACTCAAGCTTAACAGTAGCGTTGTCGGTGTCAAGGGAGCCATCGGAACTCATCAATCAATATCAATCAACATCTGAACTATTCCCCTCCTCCTCAGGCGGAAGACTGGCAAAGAGCAATTCTCGGGATTTCTTTAGTTGTTTCCAGAGGGCCTTGATTTGATTGTAGGCCTCATCGCTAGTGATTTTTCCACCGGTTTCCAAGCCACAAATGTAGTTTACCCGTTGGGCAAATTCCTGCAAATTGGCATTAAAGGCCAAATTTTGGGGCGTAAATGGGCCGCGGTAGGAACTGATGGGGAAGAGGAACTTTTGTTTGTCAAATTCTGGCTTGGGCGCTTCAGACACAACTATAGCCTTTCTCAATGGCACTAGGTCTATTGTATCGAAAATTTTAAGATTCCCCCTCTCAGGCAGGCGACATTGCTCACAATAGCCCCAGCATATGTAAGGGGCCTTGACCACTGATGAGTTCAATCATCAACGCCAGAAAACCCAACATGGCCAAGCGACCATTCCAGCGTTCGGCGGCGGAGGTCATGCCCCATTCCCAGCGCTCCTGGGGATAAAGCTTCACCCGCTTGCGGGACTTGTTTACCTCAGCAAAGGTGCGCGGTGGTGCTGCTAGGGCATCCTTCACCAGTTGGGCAAGGGCGCTAATAAAACCATTGTGATCGTTGAGGGCGGGCACTCGCCGAAACACTTCAATGCCGGCTTCTTCAGCAATCTCGCGGTACTCGATGTCAATTTCTTGGAGAGTTTCAATGTGCTCTGAAACGAAGCTAATGGGCACCACAACCAGGGTTTTCACCCCTTGGGCTGCCAATTCGAGAATGACATCTTCGGTGTAGGGTTGCAGCCACTCGACCGGCCCCACCCGACTTTGGTAGGCCAGCACATGGGCATTGGGGCGATTGAGGGCAGCCATGATCAGCCTGACGCAGGCTTCAATTTCCTCTTGGTAGGGATCGCCGGCTTCGCTGACATAGCTTTTGGGAACGCCGTGGGCACTAAAGAAAACTACCGCCTCATCGGGGTTGGGACACCGATCCAGTTCTTGGCGAATCAAGTCCGCCATGGCGAGCACATAACCGGGGTGGTTGTACCAAGAGGGGATCAGCGTATAGCGAATTTTTTGCAATTCAGGGTCTTGATTCCATAGGCTCTCTAGGAGGCGAAAACTGGAACCACTTGTGCTAATGGAAAACTGAGGATAAAGGGGCAAAATCACCAGCTCGCGAATTTGATCCGCTTTGATTTGGGCGATCGCCTCCTCCGTAAAGGGGTGCCAGTAGCGCATCCCAATGTACAAGTTAGCCTCAATGCCAATGCCTCCTAAGGCGTCTTTCAGGGCACGGGCTTGCTGTTCGGTAATGCGCCGCAGGGGGGAGCCGCCACCAATTTGGGCATAGTTTGCCTGAGAGCGACGGGCCCGACTGGTGGAAATAAACCACGCAAGAGGCTTTTGGAGCCAACGAAAGGGGAGGCGAATGATTTCGGGATCGGAGAACAGGTTGTACAAAAAAGGGCGGACATCCTCGGGGCGATCGGGCCCCCCTAAATTGAGAAGTAGTACACCTGTTTGGCTCGCCATTCCCAAAATCACCTAAATCTTTTCGCGATCGCTTTCTTATTGTGACATACTCTCAGGATCTCAGGGGGAGAAAATCTCGCTAAGGTAAGGATTAAAGAATGTTGTTGATGTGTTCAAACGGTGACCTACGCAATTGATTTTGGAACCAGTAATACGTTGGTGGCGCGGTGGAATTCTGCCGCTCAAGCTGCCGAAGCGGTAACGCTCCCTGGACGCTCGGTGGGCTTTGGTGAGGTGCCTGCCCTTGTCCCCAGCTTGGTCTATGTGGAGGATGCCAGTGTGCCTCTGGTGGTGGTGGGGCAGCAGGTGCGCGATCGCGGGCTTGATGTGGTGGGCGATCGCCGATTTTTCTCGCGATTTAAGCGCGGCATTGGCACCACGGTACAGGGCTATTTACCAGAGTTAGATGGCTGTTCCTTGAGCTTTGAAACCATTGGCACCTGGTTTTTGCAAGCCCTGGTGCAAGAACTGAAACCCACTGGCGGCGGCGATGTCGAGCAGGGGCTGATTTTCACGGTGCCCGTAGATAGTTTTGAGACCTATCGCCGTTGGCTGTGGCAGGTGTGTGAGAGGTTGGCCCTTCAGCAAATTCGCCTCTTGGATGAACCCACGGCTGCGGCTTTGGGCTATGGGGTGGCCGATCGCCCGCTGATTTTGGTGATTGATTTTGGCGGGGGTACCCTCGATCTCTCCCTTGTGGAACTCAAGACCAATCAACGGCAAAGCAGTCCCTTGGGATTTATTCTCAAGTGGGGCGATCGCCAGTGGGCCGCTAGCGACAACCAACGCCCCCGCACCGCCCGGGTGATTGCTAAGGCAGGATTGAATTTAGGGGGCACGGATATTGATCACTGGATTGTCGATGAGTGGGTGAAGCGCGGGTTGCCTGCCAATAGTCTGCTGCTGCGCCTTGCTGAACGCTTAAAAATTCAACTCTCGCAGCAGCCCTACGCCCAACAGGTGTACTTTGACAGCGAAACATTCACCACCCTTGAACTGCGCCTTGAGCGGCCTGAACTGGAGGAGATTCTCCGGCAACAGCAGTTTTTCCAACGCCTCGATAATGCCCTCACTCAAGTACTACAACAGGCCCGCCGCCAAGGGATTACTCCCGACACAATTGATGCAGTTCTCCTGGTGGGGGGAACCACGCAAATGCCAGCGGTGCAAAAATGGGTTGCCGAGTATTTTGACCCTGCCAAGATCAGTGGCCAGCATCCCTTTACGGCAGTGGCCATGGGTGCCCTAGCGGTGACCCAAGGGCTAGAGCTCAAGGATTTCCTTTACCACAGCTACGGTATTCGCTTTTGGGATGCCAAGCTCAACCGTCATGGCTGGCACCCAATTATTCAGCGGGGACAGCCCTACCCCATGGCTGAACCCGTGGAATTGATTTTAGGTGCCTCGACGGAGGGCCAGCCTAGTATTGAACTGGTGATTGGTGAACTGGGGGATGAACAAGGGGGCGTGGAGATCTTTTTTGATGGCGATCGCCTGATTACCCGTAGTGTGGGTGAACAGACAGTGCAGCCCCTCAACGACACCCCCCAGGGCAAAACCCTCGCAAGATTGGATCCTCCCGGCTATCCGGGGAGCGATCGCATTCGTGTCCTCTTGCAAGTAGATGGCGATCGCCAACTGCGGGTCACCGTTGATGACTTGCTCACCCAAGAGCGTCTCATCAATAATCAAATCGTCACCCAATTGCGTTGACCGAGTTGAATTGTGGCTAGCCACCCCCTACCCCACACCACTGCCTATGTCCGCATCATTGCCCAAAGTTGGCAAGAGGGTCACATTCGTGGCCACGTCTGCGCTAGCGAGTACCAGTGGGAATTTTGTTGGCAATTTAAGGCCAAAAAACTGCAAATCTCCCCCGTCCTTGGACGTGCCCTGATCAAAGAACCCTTGGGCCGATTTCTGGAAGCCCAAGATTATCAATTGGAGCCGGGGGGCGATTATGAATTTGTTGTCCGTGCCAAATTTTAGGTGCGTTCCTCTGTGCCTAAGCTACAATCAGTGAGGAAACCTGTGCTGATATTGCCAGATAGCCTATGTTCTTGAGCGAATTAGCGCCCCTTGTTAAAGAGTTAAGCCAAAAACCCGTTGCCTTTATGGGGGGCTTTGTCTCTGGATTGTTGGGGTTGAGCCTCGATCAAAAGCCGGTGAGTGACTGGCTCAAGCAGTACGGCGACTATCAGCCCCCCAGTCCCCCCCCCAGTGACTTCAAGAGTATTCGCATTGAGTAAGGACACGAGTCACTGCCTGCCGTTGATCCCGTAGGGTCAGCCAGCGGTGATAGGTTTGGGTATGAATCGCCACACTGTGTCCCATCATCCGTGCGGCAACGGTATCGGGTAAGCCATAGTGAATTGTGCGCACCGCCCAAGCATGGCGCAAGTCATAGGGACGAAAGGGCAGGCCGTAGCGGCGAAATTGTTGATTGACCCGTTGGCCAATGCGCTGCAGTGTGGTTTTGGTTAAATCCGTATTGATCCTTGGCAACTGGGGCGATCGCAATCCAAAGACCTCAACCCACTGGGGAGGAAAGGGCCACACTTGATGGCAGCCAGTTTTTGTGGTTTCCTGCACCTCAATCATTCCTTGCGGGTCTCCGGTGACAAGGCCACTCAAATCGCAGAAAAACACTTCATGATTGCGCAGGCCATAGGTGGCCATCAAGCCATAGACATACCGCCACTGGGGATTGGGAATCTGTTGATAGGCGGCTAGAATCTCCTCATCACTGGGTAACTCCCGTGGTTGGAGCGATCGCCGTGAATAGGTGCCCCAAAACTGAGCAAGGGGAATCGGTAACGCCACCCCCAGGAACCGACAAAACCCTTGAAAGGCGGTACAGGCCACCTGTCGTTGTCGCTGATCAGCAGGGATTTGTTGCAACAGGCCATAGATCAATTCTGCTAACGAATAGTCGGGATGGGCGGCCGCGGCTTTGAGTAACTGCCGCAGATAGGGGAGATAGGCGGTTTCCCATGTCGTACGACTGAGATTCCCCTGAGCTAACCATGCAGTTTCAAAGGCGGCAATTTGCTCCCCCAAGGATAACTCCCCAAGACGCCCTAGCCCCTTGACCCGTTCATAGTCCTGCCAGCGAAAGGTGTTTTCGAGTAATTTGGCAGCAATAATTTTGGCTGCCTTCTCTGCTGCTTTAAGACCGCTGGGGGTGGCGGGTAACCCTAGACTTAAACGCTGTTGGTGGGGGCGGAGCCGATGGCTGCCCGGCCGGGGTGGCAGGGTACCCCGTAGGCTGAGGCGTTGGCCGCGCTGTTCAATTTGCAAACCCAACTGCGCCAGTTTGAGGCGTTGATTGACCTGCTGAAGTTGTTGGTCAAGTTTCTGAGGGGAGGTGGCCATTGCTCAGGGATTGTGAACTCACCTTGCTGCCGAAATGATCAAAACTGCGGCGAGGACGTTTTTTCCAAGGAATATCCAGAACCCCTGCTTGGGAGCGGCTACGACTGGGCTTGCGCTCAATTTTGACGGGGCGATAGTCCGTGAGGATGCGCAGGCTATTCAGTTCGGCCAAGAGGGTTGCCCCATTGCTAATCAAAACCGCAATTACGGGGTGCAGGCTCAAAAAGACCCCCGCTAAAACGACACTGACATTGGGAATGACCACAAGGGCAATATTTTGATTAATAATGTTCATCACCTCTTGACTGAGGGCGATCGCCTGCACCAATCCTTCAAGGCTATTGTTCATCAAGACAAGATCTGCAGTTTGCCGCGCCGCATCACTACCGTCAGCAAGGGTGATGGAAATATCAGCGTAGGCCATTGCTGCCGTATCGTTGAAGCCTTCCCCTACGTAGGCCACTACTTTTTCACCGCCATTTTTGAACTTCTCTAGGAGTGCGACTTTGTCCTCTGGCAGCATATTCGTATAGATTTGACCGGGGCGAAAGCCAGTGGCATAGCCCACCGCATTGGCGACTTCGTGGTGATCTCCCGTTACCATATAGCACTCAATGTCCCGCTGTTGTAGAGCGGCAATCACACTAGCGGCTTCAGAGCGTACGGGGTTGCTGTAGAACACCAGAGCCACCAGTTCACCGTTACAGGCAACACACGCAAGGGAACGATTCCAGAGGACGCCTTCATGGGTGCGCAGTTCATCGAGATCAATGGGCACTTGGCGATCGCGCATCAGTTGGGGGGTGCCCACCAAAATTTCCTGTCCCTCTACGGTTGCTGCGGTGCCTTTACCTGGCTCATAGACCCAGTCACTATAGGTGCCCGCCTCAATCCCGCGTTCAGCGGCATATTCAAGGATGGCAAGGGCAAAGGGGTGATTGATTGACTGTTCCACGGTGGCCAGCCAATAGAGCAGCGTTTGCTCACTCAGGCCGGGCTTGAGGAGATTGACCCCCACAATCGTTCCCTTCACCTCTGTCAACGTGCCAGTTTTATCAAAAACAATAACATTGACCCGCGAGAGGAGTTCAAGGGCGCGGCCATTGCGAAAATAAACCCCGACATGGGGAGCATGGGTGAGGGCTGCCAAAATCGCAGTGGGAATTGTAATGCCAATACCTGAGCCAAAGTCCAATTGTAGGGGGGCGATCGCCCGATGGGCATCTAGGGTAGCACCATAGACAATGGCAGCAACGCCCATCGCAGGTAAAATTGCTTGGTTGGAGATTTCCTCAGCGTAGTTTTCAATGCGGGTATCCAGTTGGGGCGCTTGGCGAGCCAGTTGCAGTGTTTTGCCCACCTGAGTATCCTCACCGACGGCTTGGGCAACCACGCAAATTTGTCCGCGCACCACAAGAGAAGACGCAAGCACCGTTTGCTCAGGCTCACAGGGCAGTAGATCCGACTCTCCTGTGAGAAACTGCCGCTGAATCACAGCAGACCCCCAGAGCACGGTACCATCCACAGGCACAGCAGATCCGGCGGCTACAATCACGCGATCGCCCACCTGTAGCTCACCCACAGAGACATTTTGGCGAGTGCCGCCCCGCTCTACCCAATAGGTGCGCTGTTGATCCAGGGGATCAAAAACTTGCTTTTCCCCCACTTGAGCGGTCATATCCCGCAGGGCCCCGCCCAGCTGATTCATAAAAGCGGCTAACACCGGCGCCATGTATTCCCCTTGCAGCGTATGCAGAATCGTCCACAGGGATTCCAGTTGGGTGACATTGAGACGGCGATGTTCGAGGTTCTCTAGGGCTTCTTGGAAGGTGGGTAGTGCCACAACCGCAATGACAGTGGCGACAATGGCCGGGTAAAAGGGCGTTTGTACCGGCAGCAGCGCCACGATCGCCAGCGCCAAGGTGGATAGCGCCATTTTCTCGATAAAGTAGCTGGTGTTCCAGGGGGAGTACACCAACTTATCAATGGGTAGGATCCCCGCCAGTGGAGGGAGATGCTCAGCTGCTGCGGCCTGAATCAATTGGCCAAAGCGCTGAAGGGGATGATTCGCTTCAGGGTTGTACTGGACAATCAGGCTAGCGGCGGGCAAGTTGAGGCGAATCTGTTGCACACTCTTTTCTTGCACAAACAGAGCTTGCAGTTGCCGCCCATAGCGATCGTCATATTGCAGTCGGGGAATCCGTAACCGCACTCGCCCTGGTAAGTGATGCACCACTTCGTAATAAACCTTTGCTGGCGGAGGGGAAAGCACAGTTGCAGTCATGGTCAATTACCCCTAGAAACTCATGAGGAAAAGGGCTAGGCTGAGCGATGGCGATGAGTCGGCGCACTAATCAGGTCATTGATATTTTGCTGCATTGTTAGGCAAATGGCATCCAAGGGCAGATCATTGAGGTCACGGCCAAAGGGATTTTCAATTTCGATGCCAATCTCTTCGACGCCAAAGAGGGTAAACGCCATGAGTCCCACCATTGGCCCCGTCCACCACGCCAGGTTATCCACCAGTTGAAAGGGCAGCAGTAAACAATAGAGAAATAGTAACTGCTTGAGGTGAATGGCGTAGGCAAGGGGCATCGGTGTTTTTAGAATGCGCTCACAGGCGCCCATCGCATCCACCAGTTGCACAAGGAGTTCATCCATGTAGGTAAGTTGATATAAGGACAGGTGCCCTCGGCGGTGTTGGTGGTGCAGATAGTCCTCAAGCCAAAGGGCAATGCGCAGGGGGACATTTTGTACGGTTTGCAGTTCTTTGTATTGGTGGGGCTTGAGCAGGGGTTCCAGTTCGGCAAAGGGCTCCCCCCGCAAGTGTTGCTTGGTGGCGATCGCAAACACCCCCACTAAATGAACAGCATCAATTTTAGCTTGGCGATCCTCGGGACTATTCTCGTCAATGGCGGTCCACATCAAGCGGGTTAGGCTGCGGGAACTATTAACAATGTTGCCCCACTGGCGGCGGCCTTCCCAGAAGCGCTCATAGGCAGTGTTGGTGCGAAAGACGAGGAGCAACCCCAGCACAATCGACGGAATCAGACTGCCCAGAACTGGCCAGTGGACATTGATCACGTAAAAATCGATCGCCGTCACCAAGGTGCCAAAGACACCGCAAAAGAGCACTTCTGAGAGAATGGCCGGAATGACGGAGCCCCGCAGCCGCAGAGCCAGACGTAACCACTGCGGCGGTTGCAACAAAAACTTCGCTACGCCCGAGTGATCTAGAGGTAATTGGCGTTTGGAGCGGTGAAAACCGAGGAAAGAGAAGCGGCTCATGAATACCAGGGGCGATTCCCACCCCAATCTTTAGCACACTGGCGTGCTGAAACGGTGTTTTGACGGCCAAGAACAACTGAAGAGACTGCAAATCTTAAGAAAATCCGTTAGCTCTTGCCATTCCCCAGTAGAAGTGTTAACTTATATTAAGAACAAGAAACACTTCGTAACAAAAGGGGTATCAAAATGAAAGGTGGCAGCATTATTGATGAGCAAGGCAAAATGAACAACTTTGCCATCGAACCCAAAATGTACGTGATGAGTGAGCCGCAAGCCGGCTTTACTCCCTACGCAGAACTCTTCAATGGTCGGCTGGCCATGATTGGGTTTATCTCCCTGTTAGCCTTGGAAGTGATTACGGGCCACGGTCTGATTGGCTTTTTGAATAGCCTCTAGGTCGTTGCTGCGCTCTTAGGCCTATCAGTTCTTCAGCAGCCCTTGCGCCGCTAGAGAGAACAAAAAATTCCTGGAATGGGTCAGCCTACCTTTCGGGGTGGGCTTTTTCCTTTGAGCCTTTAATGGAATGAATCAATCATAACTTATGGTTGATGTCTTACTCCTAGGCACAGAGCCATGATAAGGTGACTAGAAAATTTGTCTGGTTAGTCTATGCCATGAGAACAATTTTGCGCGTCCTAGGGTACT
>NZ_DVDW01000020.1:0-11239 GCF_015296045.1 Thermosynechococcus sp. M3746_W2019_013
TCACGCCTAGAGCTGCGGCTGCTGCCGATGCCAAGGGGTGGCCTGTTCATAGGCATAGGCAACGTGAAATAGGGTCTCTTCGCCTAGGACGTTGCCAATCAATTGCAGGCCAATGGGCAGCCCTTCCCTATCAAAGCCGCAGGGGAGGCTCAGGCCGGGTAAGCCCGCAAGGTTTACAGGGATGGTCATCAAGTCTGACAGGTACATACTTAGGGGGTCGGTGGTTTTCTCCCCTGCCTTAAAAGCAGTGGTGGGAGCGGTGGGGCAAACCAGGAGATCCACTTGTTCAAAGGCACGGGCAAAGTCTTCTTTGATCAGGGTGCGTACTTTTTGGGCTCGTAGGTAGTAGGCATCGTAGTAGCCGGCAGACAGGGCGTAGGTGCCAATCATAATCCGTCGCTTTACTTCGGGGCCAAAGCCTTGAGCGCGGGTTTTCATGTACATCTCAAGCAGATCAGCGGCCCCTTCAGCCCGAAAACCAAAGTTCACGCCATCATAGCGGGCTAAGTTCGCCGAGGCTTCTGAAGGGGCAATGATGTAGTAGGTGGGCAGGCCGTAGGCAAAGCGGGGACAGGAGAGTTCAACAATGGTTGCCCCCAATTCCTCTAGGGTTTTTAGGGCGGCTTCAAGGGCGGACTTCACCTCCGGTTGCACGCCTTCATCCACGGTTTCTTGAATAAGGCCAATGCGCATGCCTTTGAGATCAGGCTTGAGGGCTTGGGTGTAGTCGGGAATCGGCACGCTGAGACTGGTGGCATCCTTGGCATCGTGGCCGGCGATCGCCCCCAAGAGAATAGCTGCATCAGTCACCGTCGGCGCTAAGGGACCCACTTGATCGAGGGAGGAGGCATAGGCAACCAGACCATAGCGGGACACCAAACCATAGGTGGGCTTGAGACCCACTACTCCGCAGAAGGCGGCGGGTTGACGAATGGACCCACCAGTATCGGAGCCCAGAGCAGCGGCACATTCCCCGGCAGCAACGGCTGCAGCGGATCCCCCTGAGGAGCCGCCAGAAACCCGCTGCGGGTTCCAAGGATTGGCCGTGAAACCAAAGGCGGAATTTTCCGTGGAGCTGCCCATGGCAAATTCATCAAGGTTGGTTTTGCCCACCATAATCGCGCCAGCGGCCTGCAATTTTTCGGTTACGGTGGATTCGTAGGGGGGTACAAAGTGCTCCAGCATCTTAGAAGCACAGGTGGTGCGAACGCCGTAGGTGCAAAGGTTATCCTTGATGGCCAGGGGAATTCCTGTGAGCAAACCAATTTCTTCACCCGCAGCAAGGCGTTTATCCACCTCGGCAGCTTGGGCAAGGGCGCGATCGCGCGTTACCGTCAAAAAGCTGTGGAGTGTTGGTTCTACTTGATCAATGCGATCCAAATAGGCCTGGGTAATTTCAGTGGCGGAGCGCTCTTTGCGAACGAGTTGACGGTGTAGCTCCTGAATCACTGACATAAACGCAGCTTCCCTAGCAATTATCGAACAACAATGCAATACTGGCGATCGCGAGCAGTGCCGCAAACAAGCCAATCTTCAGTCTAGCAAGGGGTGGGTATCCGTGGGGCGTTTTGCCATCGGCGATATATTAGGAATGAAGGAAGCTAAGCCTCAATCTTTTTGGGTTCTTTTAGAGCAGACAACGGTAGGCATGGCCCTGCGGAGTATTGGATGAAACCCCTCGACCCCGTGGATCAGGAAGCCTTTACCAATCCCACATTGCAGCGATTGTGGTTCTTTGTCTATTTGCTGCCCATTTTTGGCATGATTCCAGCACTGTGGCAATTGAGTCGCCGGGGGAGCGATCGCCAGACGCGCCAAGTGAGTCGCCTTGCTCTTGTGATTGGTCTTAGTTGGCTGTTGGGCTATGGTCTGCTGAATGGGCTTGCCAGCCTGAGTGAAGCCCAGTCTCTGCAGCATGGCCTGGCGCTATTGCTGAATAGTCTCTGGGGATCGGCCTACTTTCTGGTGAACTTAGGGCTAATGGTGCGCCTATGGCGGCGGCAATCGCTGAAATTGCCCTTCTTGCAGCGTCTGATGAAATACCTGCCATGACCCCCAGACGTTGGTTTTGGCCACTTTTGGGATTTGGCGCTATTCTGGTGCTCATCCTCTGGCTGATCTCGGCACTGACGTGGCTCTATGTGCAGGTGGCTTTTACGGCCCCCTTTTTGGCCAATCTCTTGGTGTTGATTTTCATTGGCCTATTGGGGGGGCTGCTCTATACGTTCTTTCGCTACCTGTATTTACTTGAACGCCAGGGGAAGCCCAAGCCCGCCACCGCTGTACCCCAAGCCCCTCTGGATAAAACGGAGGCTGCCGCCGAAAACCTCAAAGCCCTACGGCAGCAACTGAGTCAAATTGAAGATGAGGTGGCACGGCAAGCCCTCTTAGCACGGGCACGGGAGCTAGAGGAGGACTTTTGTCGCCACGAATTGCGCATTGTTGTTTTTGGCACCGGCTCGGCCGGTAAAACCTCCCTGGTCAATGCGTTGCTGGGGGAGATGGTGGGGGAAGTGGCCCCCACAATGGGTACGACTGCCGTCGGCCAAACCTATCGTTTTTGGTTACCGAATACTGAGCGGGAAATTCTCATTACCGACACCCCCGGCATTTTGGAAGCAGGGGTCGCTGGCACCTACCGCGAGCAACTGGCTCGACAACTGGCCGCAGAGGCAGATTTACTGCTGTTTGTTCTGGATGATGACCTGCGGCAGTCGGAATATACCCCCTTGGTCAACTTGGTGGAAATGGGCAAGCGATCGCTGTTGGTCCTCAATAAAATTGACTTGCGCTGTGAGGCTGATCAACTGGCTCTGCTGCGCCATCTGCGGCAGCGGGTTAAGGGGTTGATTCCGCCCCAAGATGTGGTAGGTATTGCCGCTCGTCCCCAACCGATCCAGCTCGATACCGGAGAGTGGTTAGAACCCGAACCCCATATTTGGCCCCTGATTCGGCGGATGAGTGCCATTCTCCGCCAGGAAGGGGATGACCTTGTGGCAGACAATATCCTCTTGCAGTCTCAACGCCTAGGGGAGCAAGCCCGCAAAATCATTGATCAGCAACGGCGCCGCCAAGCGGATAAGGTGGTGGAGCGCTACCAGTGGATTGGTGCAGGTGTCGTCTGTGTCACGCCGATTCCCGGGGTAGATCTGCTAGCTGCTGCCGCCGTGAATGCGCAAATGGTCATGGAAATTGGCAAGGTCTATGGCTGTGACTTGAATCGCGATCGCGCCCGCGAGTTGGCCCTTTCCTTGGGCAAAACCCTTGCTAGTCTTGGGATTGTCAAAGGTGCTATGAATCTGGTGGGGACGGCTCTCCAGTTAAGTGTCGGGGGGCTAGTCGTTGGCAAAGCAGTTCAAGGGATTACGGCCGCCTACCTCACTCGCATTGCGGGTAAAAGTTTTATTGAGTATTTTCGCCACAACCAAGACTGGGGGGATGGGGGTATTGGTGAAGTGGTGCAACGGCAGTTTCAACTCAATCGCCGCGATGAATTTATTCGCTCCTTTGTGCAGCAGGCGATCGCCCGCTTACCAGCACAACTGGGAACCGTGATTCCTGAGGAGATAAAAACTCCCCTCTCCCGTGAAGAGGAGTTCTCTTAAGGGATGCTGAGGATTCCCCCAAGGGTCTCGGCAAAAACCGCTACTATGTTCAGTAACGATTTCATGTTGCCGATTTCGGATGAGTCCCTCGACCCGCAGTCCTGATCTGGAGGTGGCACAACTGCCGCAGTTATTGCAGGCAGCGCGGTCTCGCTATTTGGCCGGGGAGCGATCGCCCGCTGTGATAAAGCCCCTCTCTCAAGCCCTGCGAGCCATCCTCGAGCGCAACATTGATCCCCATCTCAGCCAGCGGGGAGGATATCTCCAACGCTTAGTGGAAGCCTATTTTCGTCTGTTTCCTCGCTGCCTCCAGCACCTCAGCCGCGATCAACTGCAACAGCAGGCTGTGCAAAAAACGGTGCTACGGTTACTGCAAATTCCCACCACTGTGATTCAAGATGAGTACGATCGCCTCAATCGTGCTCAGTACAACCAGTCCCTCAAGCACCTGGTGCTTGCCTTTAGTCGCCCTGTCCTAGCCAACTGTAATCCAGTGCCTAAACTCACGGAGGCCGAGTGTTTCCTTGCCTTTTTTATTCAGTGCCTACGCCAAGAACTTGGCGCAACGGTTCTCCTATCCCCCCAGTTTCGTCACGAGTACCGCGATCTGCTGCGTACCGTGTGTCTGGGTAGCTCTGATCCCGAACTATGCCAAAGCAACCTCACGGGGTGGCTTTGGGAAGCAATGAAATCCTTTGACCCCCTCAAGCCCTTTGATGCCACTGGCCATGGTCGTCCCACCTTTGAAGCATGGGTGCGCACAGTCATTAGCAATAAACTTGCCGATGAAAAACGCAAACTCCTCAAGCGCGAGGCGGATGAACTGCTCTTCTACGACAACCGTGCCCTGCAAGTGTTTCAAGATCGTTACCAAGCGGCGCCCCCTGAGGTGCAGCGGGGGATTGATCCCAAAGCCTGCGCTCAGTTGATTACGATTGTGCAAACGGAGATTACGGATCCTCGCATCCGCGCTTCAACGATGCGTTTGCGGCAGCACATTGCCCAACTTTTGGGCTGGACACTTGAATATACGCGGGATATTCATCAGCAGGTGCGACGGATTCTCGGGCGGTATGTTCAGTCCACCCGCTCCCTCAACATTTGCTCCACCGACAGTAACCAAGAGTGGATTGACAACTATCCCGATACCCGCACACTGCCAACCAACAATGGTCAAGGGGTGGAGTGTATGGTGGAGTTTCTCAATGATCCGCAGACGCCGACATGGGTCAGGGATTGGTGTGAGCGTCGCCGTACCCAAGCAGAAATTGCCCGTGAACTCTTTGTGAGCCAGCCCACGATTTCTCGCTGCCTCGGTCGTGAATATCGTCTGTGGCTCTACCGTAAATTCTTTCAAGATCCCCAGATTCCGCAATGGATGAGGCGATGGTATGAAACCCAATCCATTCCCAGCCCCCACCAACGACGGCAAGCCCGCCGTGAAATTCACTCTGAGTATGCCCGTGGTCTTTGCACCGCAAAACAAATTGATGAGCAAATAGAAGCCAAGCTTGCCCAGTGGTGCGAGCGTAACGATATTTACTACCTTCCCTAGGCAGCCTGGCTTTTTCGTACTTCGTTTGGATGACGACGGCTATGACTTCCTTTTTGGCACCGACTGTTCCCATTCGTTCCCTGTCATTGGATGCCGCCCATGCGGTGCTTCAGGGATGTCGTCCCAGTCGGCAACGGCAAGTTCTGCCCTATTTGGTTGCGCTTTATTCGTTCATAGACTGGTGGGAAAATGAGGGTGTTCCCAGCAAGTGGGATGATCTTGAGGATCTGCCTGATGATCTAACCTTGAGTACGACTTGGTGTGAGCGGCCAGAGGTTCTTGACCTTGTGGACATTGCGGATCTCAACTTAGAAGGGGTGCAGTTATCTATCTATCCTGTCGAGCAGGGAGAGTCCCTGCGGATTCATTGCCCCACATTTTTGGGGGTGATGAATGCCGATTTGGCAGTTGCGGTTGGTTTGGATCGCGATCGCCGTCAGGCACAGATGCTCGGTTTTTGCGATCGCCAGACCCTCTTGGACTACTGGCAACACCATCCAGCGGATGCTCAAGGCTATGGCACCTTCCCCCTAGAGCAACTGCAACCCATCTTCTACTTGCCCGAGCAAATTAGCTTCCTCAATCCCCTGCCCCAAAGTACACCACTCACCATCAAGGGCAACACCTACGGCCAACCCCTCGAAAATATACCGCAGCTCACCCAGCGTATGACTGCTCCTGAACCTGAACGGCTGGCCCTCGACAACGAAACCGCAATCCAACGCCTTCTGCAAGCGCTCCAAGGCTATACTGAAACCTCAGAGATTTCCCTCCCCAAAGATTAAGATTGGGCTTCTGGGGGCGATGTGTTTTCGGAGGGATGCTTATGGTAGTAGGCCTGTGCCCCCTCTTTGCTATGATTGCTATGAATCTGACCGGGTTGAGGACGGCGGTGGGTTTGCAGCCCTTGGAGGACTTCTGACAAGGTCAGACCTTCCGGCAGGGGCGATCGCACTTCCCGCACCTTGTGCCACACTGAGCGCGACATCATCAAACTGCGACGAATAGGCTCAGCCCAGCTTTCGAGGTAAGCTTCTCGCTCCCCCTGGTAATCCGTCGAAGACAGCAGTAGAGGTACGGGTGGATAGGCCTGCACCAAGCGAGCAATATGGGTTAGTACCTCCGGATACAGATTTGTATAAGCAGGATGCACCGTTAAGTCTAGCCAGTGGGGCGTGTGTCCATTTTGAGTCGTATGGAGGGTGTAGGAGGCGATCGCTACCTTCCGCTGCGGTTCAAACACGTAAGCACGATGCACTTGTACCTGTTGCGACCAACTGGTCAAACTGTGGTGTAGCCAATCCAAAAGACTCGTTTGAAAATCCCGAGAGTGGCGATTAAAAACTTGGCGCACCAGTGCCGGCATCGACATTGTATCCAACTCATGGAGCAACCGTGCATCCGCATTGGTGACCTTTAGCAGATTAGGCAAGCAAGGCGTGCCCTGGGCCAGTTCTGCCAACTGATCCGTTGAAATCTGCCAATAGGTGAGATGCGCCAAGGGTTGAAAGCCATTTTGGCGATACAGGTCTAGTGCCTCGCGGTAGTCAATATTAATTTCCACTATCCACGTACGGGCTTCGACAAGGGTACCAAAACAGTGGCGCAGGAGTTGTGTCCCCACCTCCGTAAACTCTTGGGCAGACAATTGCTGCACCTGCCATGTGGTGCGACTTTCATTAAAGGGAGCAACCTGCACAACGCCTAGCACTTGGTTGTCCCGCTCCGCAACATAAATGCGCTGCTTGCTCATTCCCATTAGCCACTGCAGTAAATGCAGCGGTGAGGTCATCGGTCCACCCGCCAAGGACGGTAGACCAAAGGGTTGCTCATGTACCCCTTGATGGCGCAGCCACTGTTCCACCACCTCCACATCCCGATAGGCCAAGGGACGAATCATCAAATCACCAGTGGGGGGCAAATCAGAAACCATCAGCGGGCACCAATTACTACTTCTATCTTAAGGACTCCAGCCCCAAAATAAAGGGGCGATGCCCCACAACAATCGCCCCAACAATATAAAACAATATAAATTGTATAAAATCGCCTTAGTAAAGTTCTTCCTCTTGGTTGGTGAGGATTTTGCAGTCAGAACGGGGATAGGCCACACAGGTGAGCACAAAACCCTTCTCAATTTGGTCATCATCCAAGAAGGACTGATCCGACTGATCCACTTCTCCTTCCAGAAGCTTACCGGCACAGGTGGAGCAAGCACCAGCACGGCAGGAGAAGGGCAGGTCTAGGCCTTGCTCTTCGGCCACATCCAGAATGTACTCATCTTCGGGTACGTCAATTGTTGTTTCGCTTCCATCAGGACGCACTAGCGTTACTTTGTAGGTTGCCATGAATCTTGTCCTCTCATGTATGGAAAAGGCAGGGAGCCATTACGCTCCAATTTAGATACTAGGGGAAAAGCCCAGCCTTGATAGGCCCATTCAAGTCCCTTTTTGTATCGTTTTCGTAATTTTAGGCTGCCAAGTTATCTGAAATACTTATAGACATTGAACCTTATGGAGAAAATTAAGCAAACTCGATGGCTGGCTCTATTCTCCGACTCGATGACCTGCAGGCACAACCCACTCCCCTGTCCGATACCGATTGATCATCGCCGTTAGGGCTTGCTCCATCTGGCGGCTAAAGCGTTGAGGATTCCACAGGGGCGCATGGCGTTTGGCTTGGCGTAGCTTCCAACTGACTTGCTGCCGCAGATGGGGTTCCGTCCCGAAACGAATTCCCCAATGCACATACTCCTCATCATTGAAGGCAATCCCCTCCTCAACGCCGACATTTTTCAGGAACGTGTAGGTATGCCTTGCCACAAACTGCTGTCCCACCTTCGTCACAAGCGGCACCTCCAACCAGAGGGCCTCAAGGCTCATTGCCCCGCCTGCATAGGGATAGGTATCGAGCACCACATCCACATCATAGAGATTAGCACGGTGAATCTCTGGTAAGTTCGACGTTAAGAAATAGAGTTTATCTAAGTCAAACCCCTCAGCTTCGGCAAGACTGCGGCACCATTCCTCAAAGATGGGGCTACCACGGTGGTATTTGACAACCAACACCGCATTGGGGACAGCCTCAACAATGGCAAATTGCAGCTTAAGCATTTCTGGTTGAATTTTACTCGTGCGCTGGGCACACAGAAAGACCACCGCATCAGCACTCAGTCCTAATTGATCGCGAATGCCAGTTTTATTAGCTACCTCATAGCCATCGAGGGAAAGATAGCACTCAGGCAGTCGCCACAGCGTTTCTGTGTACCATGCTTGCGCCCCTTCGGGAAGAATGTAGGGGTCAACAATAAAGTAATCCACTGCTGGTAAGCCAATGGCATCAAAGCCTATCCATGTCGCCTGAACGGGTGCTGGTTTAAGTGTGAGAACTTGGTACGTGATGTCGCTCGTACAACTATCTAAGTCAATGAGAAGATCAATCTTATCTTCATAAATTTGCTCAGCTATCTCAGTGGCTTTTGTTTCACCGTGGTGGAAGTGATCAAAGCTTGCCTGAAACCAATAGGAAAGTTGATCTTGCTTACTGGTAGCAGACCATGGATTGTAAGCATAAAATTCAAACCGCTGGCGATCGTAAAGGCGAATAAAGGAACGCATTTGATGGCCAGCAGGATGTTCATGAAAACAACTACCGATAAATCCTACTTTAATTTTTTGAGGAGAGGGGGTTTTTGTGGCACTATTGATAGCTGGCTGGCAATTCCCATATCTATTCTGTACAGGCAGAAAGGAGTGAGCATTATCGTAAAATATTTGGTTGCGTTTATTATAGATTGGTTTGATAATTGCGGGAGCATCAAACTGATGCGTTAGATGAAAGTAGGAACAGATAACATAAAATACACTGCCAAAATCACTCTGTTCGGTGTTGATGTTTTCAGCAAGAAACTGATTACAGCGATCGGCATTCTTGAGCCATCTCTCACAAAGAGCCATAACCTCTTCAGAATAGTTGAGGTTATACTTAAACGTCTGCATTACGTGCAATTTAGATGTCAGGCTCAAGTCTTCGCCCAAAGGATTGAGTGAATAGTCAAAAAGCCTGTTCGCACAGTCAAGTGCCAACTCATGTAACTTACTTTGAGCGCAGGCACGGCAGAGAAATTCATACAGCCCCCATTTTTCTCTAGCAATTTTGAGGAAAGGTTCAGCCAATGTAGAAGCTAGGCGTGCAGGGTCGTTGTTGAGCAGTTCAAAGACTACCCTCTCTAGAGATGGTTGTATGGATGGATATTGGCCTAGCGCTTTGATAAACTCAGGTAACCCCTCTAGCTCACTGCTGTAACCCACCAAGCGCTGCACTGTATTGACAACATCCTCAGGGTTTATTTCCTCTAAGCCTCCATTGGGGGGCAATAAAGCAGTTAGCTGATGTAACAATTGAGTCATTTCCTGTGTACCTAATTTTAACTGAAGTGAGAGGTTCAGTAATTTCAGTCCTATCTTGAGGTTAGGACTAAATTCGTAGGCGTAGCTTGTGAGAGCAAATCGCAGTTCCAAGGTATTGCGGGGCAAATTTGCGAGCTCCAATAGGATCGCTGCCCATGTTGCAGTCATCTCTGCTTGCTCTTCTTCAGTAAAGTCACTGAGATACACTGACCACAGAAGTTGCGCCTCTGACTCTTGGCCCTGGAAAATGTAGGTGGCGCCCTGATAGGCAACCCAGCCATGCTCCCCAGGAAACTGCTTACTCAAGGTCTCGCAGGCAGCTAGTACATCCTCATATCGTTGCTGCTCAAGGTAATCGCAAAGTCTGTGCTGCCAGTTGCCCAGCATCGGCACGGACTCTGTTAACACCTGTTCTAGAAATGCTTCCCATTCGCGGGCACGAACTGACCATGTGCAGTGGTGATTGATGTAGTCCACTTGAGCGCGGAGATGCGCCTCAAGGGCGGCATGGGCTTGAGGATCGTTGAACCGTTGAATTGCCCGATTGAGCAGGCGGCTATAGTCGGCCAGATAATTCTCCTGGGGAATGGGAATCAGGTCGGCAAAACCGGCGGTTGTTTCAGGAAGGGCACCCAGTTCACTGGTGATCAGATAGCAGCCACTGGCCATGGCTTCCATGGCGGCAATGCAGGAGGTTTCTGGAAATGTATTAGTATAGGCCCAAATGGCTGTGGATTTGAGGGCTTGAGCCAGTTCAGGCTGCGGTAGTGAACCCACATAGTTGACGTTAGCCAAATCATGGCAGCGTTGGTAAAGGTTGCCATACTGCTGTTGATCCTCAGACTCACTGGCTTGATAGACCTTCATACTGGAATAGACATTGAGACGAACGGAGGGATGGCTGACTTGTAGGGCGGGCATCAGGTCAAGGAGCAAATTCAAGCCGCGAAAGGGCGTACTCGTATAGGCCAGCGTCCAGGGTTGTGCCTTTGCCTTGAGAATAGACTCTGTAGAATCAAAAAGGTTTTCAAAGCAAGGGGCAATGGCATTACGCAGTACAGCGGTTTTCTCAGCAGGGATCTTGAATGCCTCAATATATTGCTCCTGCTGCCACTGACTAATTAAAACAATCCGTTCATAAACCTCTTGATGTTCAGGGGACCGCAAAGATTCAACGTCAGGTTGATCGGCAGCGTGGTGTGCCCACAATAATAAGGGAGTCTGAGGTGGCAAGACTAAACGAAGCTGGTCGGCCCCAAGGGTACTATTCAAAATAATGGCTATATCAGGTTTCAGCTGCTCAAGGAATGGCAGGGTCAGCCAAGCCAGCGGTAGATGCGGGACGTGGCGGATACATTCAATGTGCCGCGTGTTGTTAAAGAGCCAAACCTCGTGCCCCCGCTGTTGCAACTGCTCTGCTAAATAACAGAGTGCTGACTGTGTCCCTCCTAGGGGAGCTTCGTAGGGTGTATTGAGGGTGTACTGCCAACCAATCCCATCAATAAAGAGAAGGCGCATCGGAACCGAGGGGGCTAATTAGAGGAAATGGTTACCTACAGCAATTATTTTCCAATAAAAAAGCCAAGACTCCTGCATCTTGGCTTCTTTTCGGTATGACTCAATAGGGTCAACCTTGTTCTAATTTTTAAGGGCTTAAGCGGACAATCAACTTA
>NZ_DVDW01000007.1:0-53495 GCF_015296045.1 Thermosynechococcus sp. M3746_W2019_013
CCTCCCAAGAGGAATAAGCTATTCTAAAGGAGCACGCTCATTCTCAGTAAAACTCTGCCCCAGCACCGTTGACTGTTCTAAATGTATGACCTTTGAGGCATCCTCTGGACAAAAAGCCACCATTCTCTTGGTAGATGACGATCCCAACCTGGTGCTCTTGGTCAAGGATTACCTTGAGATGCAGGGATATCGCGTGCTCACCGCAGCCCATGGCAATGAAGGACTGGCAATTCTTCGGCAACACACTCCAGATTTAATTATTTGTGATGTGATGATGCCGCAGATGGATGGCTATAGCTTTGTCAGTGCGGTGCGACAACAGGCACACCTCAGTTGGTTGCCAGTGCTCTTTCTCTCTGCTAAGGGGCAAACCCACGATCGCATTAAGGGGTTGCAAACCGGCGGTGATGTTTACCTGGTCAAGCCCTTTGAACCGGATGAACTCCTAGCCCAAATCCAAGCCCTCCTCAAACAAACGGCTCGCCTGTGGGAGGCTCAAGGACGACAAGCCCCCCCTGGGCCCACCCCCCCCCACAGAAACGCGAATTCTCCAATATGTCGCCCGGGGAATGTCGAATCGTGAAATTGCTGCAGAGCTACACGTGAGTCA
The DNA here is from genome assembly GCF_015296045.1 of Thermosynechococcus sp. M3746_W2019_013. Taxonomy (NCBI): domain Bacteria; kingdom Bacillati; phylum Cyanobacteriota; class Cyanophyceae; order Acaryochloridales; family Thermosynechococcaceae; genus Thermosynechococcus; species Thermosynechococcus sp. M3746_W2019_013. Next base: position 611 of record NZ_DVDW01000007.1, read on the forward strand.
GCGCACAGTGGAAAGCCACGTCAGCAATATGCTAGGGAAAACGGGTTGCCACAATCGCACTGAGTTGGCTCGCTGGGCGATCGATTATCATTACGTGTGACCTGCGCTCTTTATGAGGGGCATCCTCCAATACCTTAGCTGCTGTAACTCGCCTGTGTCACCGCTGCATGTGCTCGGCCAGTAGGGCTTGGGCGCGGGGTTTATAGAGTAGATGGAACAGCGCTTCCATGTAGCGCATCATATCTTCGCGGTTTTCTTGGGAAGAGAAGTTCCAGAAGCCATAGATCTTGGCAAGGGAGAGCAGGCGGCTGCAGTGAATTTTCCAAGTGTAGGTGCTATAGACCCGCTCGATGCCGGCTTTGGAAATCCGTTGCCACTCCTGGGGATCGCGATCGCAAGCCTCCAGAAAGCGGACGATGGTTTCGGCCATTTCTTCTAAGTGGGTTGGGTTGATATAAAAGCCATTCACCCCATCTTGGATAATTTCCAGAGGGCCACCAAAGCGCGTACCAAAGGTGGGCAGACCACTGATCATTGCCTCCAGAATCGTTAAGCCAAAGGCTTCAAACAAAGCAGGCTGGACAAAAATTCCTTGGCGATCGGCAATAATGCGATAAATTTCCCCCGAATCTGCTTTTGGTAAACGAATCCCTAGCCAGCGAATTTTGCCATGAAGATTGTATTCATGGATGATTTGGTAGAGCTTCTCAATCTCGGCAATTTCCTCGCGATCGCTGGAGTCTGCGGTGCGTAACTTGCCCGCCACCAAAATTAAGTTGCAGCGCTCCTGCAGTGCTTTGCTGCGGCCAAAGGCTTCCGCTAGGCCGGTGAGGTTCTTAATCCGATCCAGCCGTGCCATCGAAAAGAGGGGGCGTTTTTCAGGAGCCTCTAAGTAACCATAGATCTGCTGCGGGTCTTCAAGGGTAAAGAGCAGTTCCTCCAACCGCTGGCGATCGCCCTCTAGTCGCTCCGTATAGTGGTAGTAGGGAAAGTAAACTTGTTCATTCACCCCCGGTGGCACCACATTAAACTTCGGGCTAAAGAGTTCAATGCCATTCACCACATGGTACAGATCGGGCATTGTAAAGGACTGATAGGACTCGTACTGGCCGATGCTGTCGGGTGTGCCCACAATCTCTTGGTAGGTACTGCTGATAATAAAGTTGGCGGCATTCATGGCAATCAGATCCGCCGTAAATTGCAGCGAGAAGTGATACTTATCCTCCAAGTCCTGCCAGTAGAGGTTACTAAACAGGTATTTCGATTTCTCGAGGGCATGGGCAATGTTGCACTGGGTAACCTTCAGTCGCCGCGCCAAGAGGAAAGCCACTAGGTTGCCATCGGAATAGTTGCCAATAATCAAGTCGGGGACATGGCCAAACTCGGCTCGCAACTCTCGCTCCGCATCAATGGCAAAGGTTTCCAAATAGGGCCAGATTTCAAAGCGAGAAATCCAGTTTTGCGTCACCTTAGGATTAAATTCCCGGAAGGGGACCCGCAGGATCCAAGCATCATTGGTGCCGTAGATTTTCTCTAGGCGTTGGTTGCACAGGGTCCCTTCGGCGTTGGGAATCAGACGGGTGAGCACAATAATTTTAGGCCGTGCCTCGAGTACCCCCAACCCCGCCAGTTCTAAATCCTCCCGCATTTGTTTTTCAAGGCTTTTCACTTGGTCGAGGATATAGACCACCTGCCCACCGGTGTCGGGTCGCCCCAGCACCCCCTCTTGGCCAAACCAGCCGTGGGGAGAAATCAGGGCAATGCGAAAGAGCATCGGAATCCGCGAGACAAAGGCCTCCAGCACTTGGTGATCGGGAGAGTCCAAGAGTTGATCCAAAATTTCTAGGGTGTCCCGCACCCGGGCGACAGTATTGCCCCAACCCGGTTCAAAGCCGAGATTTTGCAGTTCAAAGCGAAACTCACTATAGGCCGCGGTGGGGGCGCGATCGCTTAGGGCTACAAGAGCTTGTTTCACCTGTTCTGAGAGGTGTTGAGGAGAGCGAATCCGCTCATTAATCAGGAGTTGATAGCCGTTGTAGCGGTGAATTTGCAAAAAGTTAAAAAGGTTTTGCTGCCACTGGCGTGGGTCTTGGAACAGCTTACTAGATAAGTAACGATTGAGAAATTCCACCCCCTTACCGATATTCTTGGCATCGCGGATGATCGGCGAGTAGTCATAGAAAGGCTGAACATCAATTTCAAAAACATCCCCCTCGTTGGGATGGTAGTGATTGACAAGGCGATCGCGCAGATCCAATAGCTCCGGGATCGTCATCGGCACAATTGTCAAATCCTCCACCAGCAGCCGACACACCTCCTGCTGCGCAATCCGTGGCCGAATAATCCAGCAGAGACTTTCGTTGTCAACAATGATCTCTTGGGTGTAGAACACCAGCTTACTGAGGCGTGACTCTGAGGGTGGGGGGACAGGTCGCCCTTGATTGCGACAGTAATCTGCAAAGGCATCCAGAATATCATTGCGCAGGAGATAACCTTTTTCTCCTAGTTGCAGGATGCGTGAAAACTGGCGCAGATCGGCACGTTCATCACTTTCAACAACGGATTTGAGGAGCACAGAGGTCATCGGCAAACTCAGAACACGGCTTTTACTTGAGACGGCACAGGGGCTTGGGTCGTTTCCATTCTAGGTTTCTCCCTGAATAGGGTCAATTTTGCACCAGCGATCGCCGGATTTGGCCATAGTTCCAAAAACCAAACCACAACCACAACAGCAATAGGCCACTTGTCAGTCCCAGCACCGGTGCAACGCCAAAATTGCGGATCAGAATCGGTGCTGCAGCAGTAAACAACCCACCCCCGACAATTGGCTCAAAGAGAATTTGCTTGTAGGCAAAACTTTCCAGTGCCCCCGATTGATTGCGGGGGTCTACCATACGAATCAGCAATAATCCAGTAGATGTCACTCCCATTGATTGCCCCATGTCACCAATCCCACGCTCAAACCAAAACATGGGCAAAATTCGCGGCGCTAAATAGAGCATGACAAAGAGATTCCAACCAATTCCCCCCAAACTCAAGAGGATAAAGGGGATGAGATTTTCACCAATGGCCGTTAAAGAGAGGGTGGCCAGGGCGGTAATAATCGTCACATCCAAAGCTACACCGCCAATGTGGTTAATCAGTGGCCGGCTAATCAGGTACTGTTTGCGCCAACGGGTCAAGATTAACTGCACAATAATGCCACCGATGAGAGCCAAGGGAAATAGGGGCACATAGGCCATGAGCTTCAAACCCGTGTGTCCCCAACTGACACGCTCTAAGAGCCGCAGGGCCTCAAGAATCACCCAGCCCACAAGAATCGCCAAGCCGACAAAACAGAAATTTAATGACAAAGGATCAATGAGTAACTCCCGCAGCAGTTGTTGGCGCCGCTGCCGTGTTTCTGCGTCATCGTGGGGATGGGGGTCTGGATTCTCCTCAGCTTTGAAGTCTGCCAAGGGTTGGATCTGGAGGCGTCCCGTGCGCCGTGCCCAGTTAATCAGTGCCACCCCAAAAACCACCCCAGAGACCAAACCCACCGTCGCCAAGCCCAAGGCCATATCAGCACCCGCACTAAAGTTTAACTCCCTAAAGGTATCGGCCATCCCAGCGGCAGTTCCATGTCCCCCCTCAAAGGTGATCTCAATCAGGGCACCAGCAATCGGATCCATGCCAAATACGGGAGTGAGAACAAGCCAAGTTAGCAGCAAACCCACAACATATTGCCCCCAAGCCAGAATCTGACCAAAGGCCACCTGCGGTGAGGCTTTCTGCCAAATTTCCCGAGGGCTAGGGATGATCTCCCCTAAAAATAGACAGGCGAAAACAATGTTGATGAAAATACTCGGGGATTGCTTCCAAACTTCACGGATATCTTCGGCAAAAAGGCCATTGACCAAACCCGAGGCGGGAGCAATGTGGCTGGCGATCGCCCCCAGCACACTAGGACCAAGGATGAGTCCCAAGATGCCCGCAATCACTGAACTGGGCATATAGAGGGATCTCATGAGCGCCCAACGCTGCCGCACAATTCGCCCCCCCAGCAGCAAAACACCCATGAAAATAAACGCCCAAAAAACTGTCACTAGCCTAAACATCTGCGATGCCAACTCCTAAAGATTGCCGTGATCATAGAGCCTGCAACCGCAGGACTCAACCCCTCAAAAGTTCGTGGCGGCGCAACCAATCCAAAAGTAGGCCATTGACGCGATCGGGCTGTTCATCGTGGGGGCAGTGCCCGCTGTGATCGAGCGCCACCACTTCCAGTGTTGGCTGGACCTGTTGAAACTGCCGGCTAAGGATTGGGGGGATGAAGCGATCCTGTTTTCCCCAAATCAGCAATAGGGGTTGGGACACACGCTTGAGCATCCTCTTGGCGCTGGGTCCGAAGTCTGGACGGCTCATGGCGCGAATGATTTGCCCAAAGGCGCGATCGCTATGGCGGTCGTAGGCCGGGGTAAGCAGAATTTCCAGCAATTCATCATCCACACAGGCGGGGTTGGCGTAGGCCAGTTGGGCCCAGCGCTTGACAATAAAAGGACAGCGAATTGTGTAAAACAGAGCGCGCAGCAGCCAAGGGGCGGTAAAAATCTGTTCAATTGTCCCCACAAGGGGTGCGATCGCCCGTGGAATCAACTCTTCACGCAGGGCTGGATCCGGCAGACTCAACATCACCACTCCCGCCGCCATCTGCGGGTAGCGGTAGGCGCAGGTGAGAGCAATCAAGGCGCCAATGGAGTTGCCAACCACCACTGCTGGTTGCCCCACAATTCCTTGCCAAAAGGCATGAACCTGAGCCGCCCAAAACTCAGCACCATAGGCCGCAATGGGCTTTTCTGCTGCCCCGAACCCCATCAAATCAAGGGCATAGGTCGGCTGATGCTCTCCCAGCAGCCGCAAATTGTACCGCCAGTGCCCTAGAGATGCCCCAAAGCCGTGCAGCAAGATCACGGGAGACCCCCGATCCCCCTTGGAAGCAGGTCGCCAAAAACCATAGCGACTCTGCCAGCCCCGCCAGCACCAATCCCGCTGGACGCCATAGCGATAGGGCTCCACCAGTTGTCTCCTGTACCCATTCATCCAATAATGACTTCTATCTTATGAAGTTTTGCAACAGATTCATCCAGACCCAAAAGGAGTTCGACCTTGAGTCCATCAGCAACCGTACAAACAAAGGACGCGATCGCCCCCCACGGCGGTATCCTTGTCAATCGTATTCTGTCCCCCGAACAAAAACAGGCTTGGCTTGCTCGCGCCGATCAATTGCCCCGCGTGACCCTCGATGAGCGAGCTGTCTCTGACTTGGAACTCATTGCCATTGGTGGCTTTAGCCCTCTGACGGGATTTATGGGACAGGCCGACTATGAGCGAGTTGTCGAAGAAATGTATCTTACCAATGGGTTGCCCTGGTCAATTCCCATTACCCTCTCTGTCAGTGCTGAGGTGGCGGCTCCCCTGGAAATTGGCCAAACCATTCGCCTAGATAATGCAGCGGGTCAGTTTTTGGGAATTCTTGAACTCACCGAAAAATATACCTATGACAAACGCCGTGAGGCTCGCTGTGTCTATCGCACCGAAGATGACAAACACCCCGGCGTTAAGGTGGTCTATGAACAGGGAGAAGTCAACCTTGCAGGTCCGATTTGGCTCCTAGAGCGACATCCCCATCCCCAATTTCCCAACTATTGCATTGATCCAGTGGATTCCCGTGCCCTTTTCCGCGAAAAAGGTTGGCGGACGATCGTTGGTTTTCAGACCCGCAACCCGATCCACCGTGCCCATGAATACATTCAAAAATGTGCCCTTGAAATCGTTGATGGCCTCTTTTTGCATCCCCTTGTGGGCGCCACCAAGGAAGATGACATTCCTGCGGACGTGCGGATGCGCTGCTATGAAATTGTGTTGGACCACTATTTTCCCAAAGATCGGGTGATTCTAGCGATCAATCCGGCAGCCATGCGCTATGCAGGGCCACGGGAGGCAATTTTCCATGCCCTCGTCCGCAAAAACTATGGCTGTACCCATTTCATCGTTGGTCGCGACCACGCTGGCGTGGGAGACTACTACGGCACCTACGATGCCCAACATATCTTTGATGAATTTGATCCAGGGGCCTTGGGGATTATTCCCTTGAAGTTTGAGCACGCCTTCTACTGCACCCGCACTCAGTCGATGGCCACCAGTAAAACGAGTCCCAGCAAACCTGAAGAGCGCATTCACCTCTCAGGGACTAAGGTACGGGAAATGCTGCGCCGAGGAGAATTGCCGCCTCCAGAGTTTTCGCGGCCAGAAGTTGCAGCAGAACTGGCACGCGCTATGCGACAACCGCAACCCACGCCATAGCCCAAAAATAAAACGAGGGGGTCAAGCTGACGGCAGCAAGACCCCTAAGAAGTTAGCAACGACGATAGAGTAACTCAACAACTAAGGTGGACAACTTGTGGTTTCAACTGGCGACTCAAACCCCACTCGGCGATCTTAACCGATCAGGCTTGGAGCATGGACACTAGGTACTGAATTGCTGTCAACGTTGACGACCTCGGATATTGGGAGGTTACCTAGCTTTGCCTTAACTCCCATGGACACAGGATGGGGACTTCGGCAGTAACCACACAAACGATAAGGCTGGATAAAGCGAGAGGACAAATACACAACGGTGAAGCTCAAAGGATTAATTTTGATGTTACCCGCAAGACAGGAGTGAGATTTATCTTGGAGTAACTTTGCTTTATCCTGAACTCAAGGACTGGGAGGCACAAGCCTTAAGTTCACTCTTATCGTTAACCTTTCTTTCTGTGCCTACTTTTAAGTTAGCATAGCCCTTTGGGAATCCTCAAATGTTAACTGAAAATTCAATATCTGAAATATTCCTTAACTGATTCTGCAATATGCCGTTAGATTTAGTGGTTGCGCCCTTTTGGTGGTATTTTTCGACCGAACATTATCTCTGCTTTTAACAGTTGGGGCGATCGCCCCCAGCTCATAAAAAACTGCACCCGCCCCCTTCTTGCCACTATGGCGGAGCTGATGCAGAACTATACTGGTTATTTTTACCTGTAAAGTCTCTATAGGGGTTCTGCTTGCGCAAGACAGTAACTAGCTCTTACGGGCGGGTGTCCCCGTGAAGGGCTGTGCTCCTGTGGAAGGATAGTGATCATTCCGCGGGGTGAAGATGCGTCCAAATGCCTCCATCAAAAAGACCATCATACTTTGCAGTTTCTCACGTATTGCTCTTAACATAGGTCAACTCCTAAAGAAAGCGATTTAGGCTTCCGCCTGTGGCTGAATGAATGAACACCGCAGGAAAAACTCGAAACTTGCTCTACCGGAGCAACGGGATCGGACTTTGTCTCCGGGCCATTAGGTATAGCCCTTTTCCCATGCATGGAACACACTCACAACCGGGAAAGCTCCTATAGGAGAAGATCGTTTTCCCGCCTGCAGCCCATCCATAGAAAAGGACTCTAAAGGCTGTACTTTTAGTATAAAAAATCAGACCCGTTGCCTGAGAGAGTTTGAGACAATTTTTTATATCCTGAATAAGGAAGTTATTGATTTGTGAAATTCTGTTCTCAATGCGATTCCACCCATGACATTTCTTCCCCCTCTTTCTGATCTTTCGCTGCGCTCGCAGGTGGCGCAAATGGTGGTTGTGCGAGCCAGTGGCTACCTCTACGATCGCCAGATTCAGTATCCCGCTTGGGAGCCGCCCCAAAACACCTTAAAACACTGGATTAAAGACTGGGGAGTAGGCGGGGTGATTCTCTTGGGGGGCAGTGCCGTCGAAGTGGCAGAACGCTGTCAGCAGCTTCAATCTTGGGCGACGATTCCCCTATTACTCGCAGCGGATATTGAGGAGGGGGTCGGCCAACGCTTCAGTGGTGCGACGCAATTTCCGCCGCCGGCGGCTTTGGGAGCCATTGCCAAAAAGAATCCACAACGGGCGGTTGAGCTGGCTAGGGCAATGGGAGCCCACACCGCAGCTGAGGCTTTAGCCATTGGCTTAAATTGGGTGCTTGCCCCAGTGGTGGATGTGAATAACAATCCCGCGAACCCAGTGATTAATGTGCGTGCCTTTGGCGAGGAGCCAGACATTGTGAGTGCTCTGGCAACCGCTTTCATCCAAGGGGCACGTACCCATCCAGTGCTAACAACGGCAAAACATTTTCCCGGCCATGGGGATACGGCAACGGATTCCCATTTAGAGCTACCCGTGATGCCCCACGATCGCGATCGCCTGCAAGCCATTGAATGGCCGCCCTTTATTGCTGCCATTGCTGCAGGGGTGGATGCTGTCATGAGTGCCCATGTCCACCTACCTGCCTTGGATGCCGAGCGGCCCGCCACCCTGTCTCCCCCAATTCTCACGGGAATTTTGCGCCAACAGATGGGGTTCAGGGGGCTAATTGTCACCGATGCCCTGGTCATGGGGGCGATCGCCAACGCCTACGGTACCGCCGAAGCCGCCGTCAAAGCTGTAGAAGCCGGTGCCGATATTTTGCTCATGCCCTCAGATCCCCCAGCAGCCATTGAAGCAGTGGTTGCTGCCGTTGAGTCAGGGCGGATTCCTTCTGAACGCATTCAGGCTGCCGTAGCCCGCATCCAAGCTGCAAAGGATCGCCTTCAGCCCTTGGCATTGCAGTTAGACTATTTCCAAACCACACCAGCAGTTGAGGTGGCCACCACTATTGCCCAAGAGAGTCTTGAGCGTGCCGGCCCCGCCTTGCCAGCAGTGACCTCTGGGGTCAATTGTCTGATTGTGGATGATGCCCTACAGGCGAGTTTTTTGAGCCGTACCTCTCCAGCCCTCACCCTGCCTCCCACTTGGGGATTTAGCCAACGACTGGTGGTTGATCAGCAAACACCCCTGACGATGATTGAGGCCTTGCCCAAGGCACCGACCTTAGTGCAGGTGTTTAGTCGCGGCAATCCTTTCCGAGGCAAAGCGGGTTTAAGTGCGCCAGCGATCGCCACCCTCGAACAACTGCAAACCCAAAATCAACTGGCGGGTCTGGTGGTTTATGGCAGTCCCTATGCCTACCAGGAGATAACCCAGTGGCTTCACCCCAAGGTGCCCCGCGTCTTTAGCTATGGACACTACAGCATTGCCCAAGGTCTGGCGCTGGCGTACTTACTAAAGGTTTCTTGATCTTTTGTGAGGGAATCCATAGGAAACCCCTATACTGCTTTCACGTCCCTAGAGATACCCCCTAGGATTTGGTGCCATGATGAAGTTTCCTACGGTGGCTGGCTTGGCAACTCTCTACACAGTTGCCACAACCCTAGCGATCGCCCCCATGAGTTTTGCAGCTCCCCAGTCTTGGCTCGATCAACCGCTGCGTAACTGGAATCCCAGCCTGCCTCTCCTAGACATTCCCCCGCGGGGCAATCCGGATCCCAGTGAGTTGAACCGCTGTCGCAGCACACTGCGTTCTCCCCAATCCATGGCCGATCGCCTGATCCAACAGCGGGGCTGGTATCTGGTGGGCACACCCATTCGCCATCAGAATGTGGAAATTATCCTTGGTAATACTAGTTTTGATGGTATGTGTCGCCCGATGGGGTATCAGGCCTTTGTTTTTGCCCGGGGACGTTACTTGGGAACATTGTCGCCAAATCTCATGGATTCCCGTGCCGATGGCTCGTTCCTTGGCAAGGTCAAGTTCCAAAGTGATGGCACCTTCACCGCAGACTTTGCCCGCTATCACCCCAATGATCCCCTCTGTTGCCCCAGTCGCATCAGTACCGTAACCTATCGCCTTGAAGGGGGACTACTGCCTCTGCCGCGCTTAGTGCCGGTGGTCGTTTCCACACAAGCAACGGGGAATCACCCTCCCGACCTGAGCCTCAGCGGTCCGGACCTCAGCCTTAGCGGTCAGCGGTGGCGTCTCAGGCGCATCGCTAATGAAGCCGTGCCAGTGGATACCGCCTTCATTGAGTTTGAGGGTGCCAACCGCCGTGCCAATGGCTTTACTGGCTGTAATCATTTTAATGGTGGCTACATCGCCAACGGCCCACGTCTCCTTTTTGCCCCCTTAGCAACCAGCCAACGTCGCTGTGGCCAAGAACAGCTTCAGAGTGTGGAAACCCAGATGCTACAGGGCCTCAACCGCACCAACCGCTACCGTATTCAAGGAAATACCCTGCAACTTTTTGAGGGTAATCGCCTATTGTTGACCTTTGAAGCGGGTGCGACTGCAAGTCCCCTCAGTGGCCGCTGGCAACTTCAGCGCCTCGGGAATCCGCCGCTGCCACCGCGTAATCCCATGGATACCGTGTTTATTGAGTTTGATCCCAGTGCCCAGCAAGCAACAGGTTTCAGTGGCTGTAATAACTTTACCAGTGGCTACAGCGTCAATGCCCAGCAATTGCGGTTTTCAGCAGTTGCGACAACGCGGCGAGCCTGTATGGGTCCATGGGCACAAAGGATAGAGATGTCGTTTTTGCAGAGCCTCGAGCAAACGAACCGCTACCGCATTGAGGGAAATACATTGACGTTCTATGATGGCGATCGCCCCCTTGCGATGTTTCAGCGAACACCCTAGGGAAGATCTGCCATTGAGTGATTCTTCATGACCGAGAAACCTCGTCCCCGCAAAAAAAATCGCCCGACAGCGACCCGCCCTCCTCGCCCCCAGCGACGCACTCCAGCCAAACCAATTCAGAAGGCACCCCCAACTGCCCCGGTGGAGGATGCCCCCGAACTCCTCTATGGTCGCCATGCGGTGCTCTCAGCCCTTGAAAGTGGCCGTCCCTGCAACCGTATTTGGGTGATTCCTTCGCTGCGCTACGATCCGCGTTTTCATCAACGCTTGAATGAAGCCAAACAGCAGGGAGCAATTATTGATACCGTCACTCCGGAGCGCCTCGATCAACTCTGCCAGCGGGGACGACATCAGGGGATCGCCATTCAGGTGGCTGCCTATAACTATTGGTCCCTTGAGGATCTGTTGGCCAAGGCTGCAACCGTGAATCAACCGGTGCTATTGGCCGCTGATGGCATTACGGATCCGCAAAATCTTGGTGCCATGATCCGCACTGCAGAGGCCCTAGGGATGCAGGGGGTGATTATTCCCCAACGACGGGCAGTGGGTATTACCGCAACCGTGGCCAAAGCAGCCGCAGGCGCCTTGGAGTATTTACCGGTGGCACGGGTGATCAACCTCAACCAAGCCCTTGAAACCCTGAAGGCAGCGGGCTATTGGATCTATGGCCTCTCGGAGCGCGGCGCTGTGCCCCTACCGAAAATCACCTTTGATCGCCCCACCGTTTTTGTGGTTGGCAGTGAAGGGGATGGGATTAGCCTGCAAACGCAAAAGCATTGCGACGAAATTGTTGCCATTCCCTTGGCAGGGCGCACCAGTAGCCTCAATGCCTCAGTGGCGGTGGGGATTGCCCTCTACGAGATCAGTTGTCAGCGATCGCCCGCTTGGGATTTGACCCAGGGACCCCAGGGCTAGGACACTGTTGCCACAGACCGCAGGGCAAAAATTTTATTGAGAACCTCCTCAACCACCTTATCGGGGGTGGAGGCACCGGAGGTAATGCCAATCGTGATCGGGCGATCGGGCAGCCAGTTTTCAGCCACGGTGGGATTCTGATGCAGGGGCTTGTGCTCAATGCGATTTCCCGGCCCAATGCGATCGGCAGAATCAATGTGGTAGGAGGGAATCCCATGCTCAATGGCAATTTCCTGCAGGTGGGTGGTATTCGAGGAGTTGTAGCCACCTATGACCACCATTAGATCCAAGGGTTCCTTGACCAAGCTGAGCATTGCATCTTGGCGTTCTTGGGTGGCATCGCAAATCGTATTGAAGCTCATAAAGTGCTCATTGAGGCGATCGGGCCCGTATTTTTGGATCATCGTACGCTCAAAGAGTTTGCCGATTTGCTCTGTTTCCCCCTTGAGCATCGTTGTTTGGTTGGCAATGCCGACCCGCACCAGATCGCGATCAGGGTCAAAGCCAGGGGAACAGGCCTTGGCAAACTTGGCCATAAATGCGGCGCGATCGCCCCCCTGGAGAATGTAATCGCAGACATAGCGGGCTTCCTCTAGGTTGAGCACAATCAAATACGCGCCGGCAAAGGAACTGGTGGCAATGGTTTCTTCGTGGTTGTATTTACCGTGAATGATCGAGGTGAAACTTACCTTTTTGTGCTTCTCAACACTGTGCCACACCTTCGAGACCCATGGGCAGGTGGTATCCACAATCGTGCAGCCGCGCTCATTGAGCAATTGCATTTCTTGGACACTGGCACCAAAGGCCGGCAAAATCACCACATCCCCCGGGCGCACCTCACTAAAGTCCTTTACCCCATTCACAAGGGGGATAAATTCCACGGCCATTTGCCGTAGGCGCTCATTCACGGAGGGGTTATGGATAATTTCATTAGTGATCCAAATGCGCTCTGTAGGAAAGTGGGTACGGGTTTCATAGGCCAGGGCAACGGCACGTTCAACTCCCCAACAAAAGCCAAAGGCTGCCGCTAAGCGAATCGTCACATCCCCCTGCTGCCAGCGATAGCCATTGGCGCGGATTTGCTGAATCAGAGAACTTTGATACTCCCCTTGGAGCTGCTGGTTCACTGCCTCGCTGTGGCCAAAGCCTTTGCGGTGGTAGTTTTCTGAACTGTGTAGCGATCGCTTGAATGCGCGGGTATCCATTGGTTCTCCTCTGAGGCAATCTGATGGTATTTTGACACACTCTAGAGAGCAACCATGGGGCTGACGCCCCGCTGGGCTAACTCCTGCACCGTTGCTCGCGCCCAGCGATCGGCGGCCAAAATATCCTCTAGGGTGGGATTAGTGATGTTTTGAGCAGAGTAGCGATCGCAGGCCATCTCAATGAGGCGGGGAATCTCAAGGAACGAAATCGCCTCGGCAATAAAGAGGGCTACCGCCTGTTCATTGGCGGCGTTGAGGACTGCCGGCATGGCCCCCCCAGCACGACCAGCAGCATAGGCCAGTCCCATACAGGGATACTTTTGGTGATCGGGCGATCGGAAGGTCAAATCCCCCGCCTTCACTAAGTCTAAGGGCGACCAATTGGTGGGGATGCGCTCGGGCCAAGCGAGGGCATATAACAAGGGCAAGCGCATGTCCGGCCAGCCCAACTGCGCCAGCACCGAGGTATCCTGCAACTCAATCAGGGAGTGAATAATACTTTGGGGATGGATGACAATCTCGATATTGTCGTAGTCCATGCCGAAGAGGTAATGGGCCTCAATCACCTCTAGGCCTTTATTCATCAAGGTTGCCGAGTCCACGGTAATTTTTGGCCCCATCGACCAGTTGGGATGTTTGAGGGCATCGGCCACCGTCACCTGGGCGAGTTTCTCCACTGGCCAATCGCGAAAGGCGCCTCCTGAGGCCGTGAGAATGATTTTCCGCAATCCGCCTTCGGGCACCCCCTGCAAACACTGAAAAATAGCGGAGTGCTCAGAATCAGCAGGCAGCAGCTTGACACCGTACTCCTGAAGCAGCGGCAAGACCACAGGACCACCGGCAATCAGCGTTTCCTTATTGGCTAGGGCAATATCTTTGCCCGCTTTAATGGCGGCGATCGTCGGCACCAGACCGGCACAGCCGACAATGCCCGTGACGACAACTTCGGCATCTCCATAGGCGGCCACCGCTGCAATACCCGCTTCCCCAGCCACTAGTTGCGGTTTTTGGGGCAGATCAGCCAATGCCGCCTCTAGCTCCGGCAATTGTTCAGGATCGGCAATACTGACAATCTCGGGCTGAAATTGGCGAATTTGGGGAATCAGTCGCTCCAGGTTGCGCCCGGCAGCAAGGCCAACCACGCGAAAGCGATCAGGATATTGGGCAACGATGTCAAGGGTTTGCGTACCAATGGAGCCGGTGGAGCCAAGGAGATTGAGTGCCTTCACAATTTTTGGGAGGGTCAGTGGACACCTTAATATCTACCGCAGGAGGGGACACAAGGCAAACCCATACCTATTCCGATGAGAATAGCAACAGGCGTTTCTTGAGTCTTTCCCAGTTATGGTGTTACCCCTTTCCCAACTGCTGCAGCAACTGAATGATAAAAAGGATGAATTTCTCAGGTATGACACTGCCTTTGCTGAGGTGCGACAGGCCTATCAAGAGGCCCTAGGGAGATGGCAGCAACAAACGATTCCTAAGGTTACCGCTGCCATTGATCCGCAGATTACCCATTGGGGGGCACGTCCCATTGAACCTTGGAATCAGGGGTGGTGCATTCCCTTGGGGGTACAGTGGCCCCATCGGCAGGCAGCACAGGGGTGGGCAATGGCCCAACTCATGGAGGTCACCACTGTTGCGGTGGATGGCTCCCAGATGGTTCCCAGTGAGGAGCTATTTTTGCCCGTGGGTGTGGTACAGGCGGGCTGGTTCCTCAATCACCATCGGCGCGATCGCCCCTACGCCAAGGAAATTGCCCTTGAACTGATCACACCAGCGGAACTGCGCCAAGCAGAGACAGAACTGGCTCAACCCCAAACATACCGCCTCCACGAGCGCTACATTCACCTGCGCCGTTTTGAACTGGAATTAAAAACGCTACGGGAGCGCATGGCCGAGGTAACCGCACCCGCGTTGCTACTGTTTGATGGCTCTTTTGTGGCCACGTTTGCGGAGTCCTATACCCCCCAATGGCAGGGGCGATATGTGGCAGCTCTCTGCCAGACCCTAGAGGCTAGTTGGGAGCAACGGATTCCACTGCTCGCCTACATTGATAGCTCCCAAGCCCGGGATTTAGTGACCCTCTTGGGACATCTGGATCGCCTCCCCCCTAGCCCGCACCTCTGCGATGCCCAACTCTTGAACACTGTTTTGACCCAGTGGGGCGATCGCTCCCCTCTGTTTATCTGCGATCGCGGCGGTATCCTTGAAAATTATGGGGCTTGGACCAGGGGTATTGGCTTTTGCTACCTCAAGGCTCATCAAGGCTATCCGGTACGTGTTGAACTCCCCCTGTGGATCTACGAAGCAGGACTACTGGAGGTGGTAATTCGCTGGCTCTGTGGCGAACTGATTACGGGTCAGGGCTATCCCTATGCCCTTGAGGTTGCCGATCAAGTGGCCGTTCTCCAGGGGAGCGATCGCCAGGCGTTCCTCAAGCAACTACAAGTCTGGGCAGAGGGCGTAGGCATAGAACTGCGCTTTAGCCGCAAATGGGTGAGTAAGCAGCAGCGGCGCTAGCTTTATGGGGGTGAATGGTGCAGCGCCTTTAGTGCTTGTTCCAATTCCCATTGTGACCTTAACAGCCAGTCTTTGCCCCGCAATGCCGGAACATTTCTAGGGCTTCCTCACGGGTCTGACCCGTAGTTTTGTTGGTGGCGTTGCCAGAAGTCTTCCCACCAGCCGCGGGGTTCCTGCTTGCTGCCTGTGTATTCCGTGGGGCGACCCGTATCACCATCGATGACGAGGCTACCGACATAATCGGCATTGCTATAGACCTTGGCAATTTGATCCTTGATGTGGCGCATATCCTTAGCAGAGACAACGCCATTGTCGGTCGCCTTATAGAATTGCACCGTCACACGGATTGGGAAGCGGGGATCTCGCTCGATGGGCAGGTTATCAATTTCAGTGAAGGGGCCTTCCACCGCGCCATAGCTAATTACTGCCGCCTCTACATTGGAGCGACCAGCGCTGGGTGCGGCTTTCATCAAAGTGGGGGCGGCCATCGGGAAAAAGGGCATCGCCGGTCGTGGCCACGGGGGTTGCTTCAGAGGCACTTGGATCAGCATCACCATATTCATCCCCGCGGCTTCCGCTTGGGCAGAGGTCATTTCCCTACCGCCGCTGCTGACGCCAAAATCACTGGCGCGTTGTCCCACCAGACTTGCCCGTTCGCCATTCTTGTTGAAAAATAACCGCTGTCCCCAGGTTTGGCCGGCTGCAAAGGCATCCCGCTGATTGTCAATGACGGTGGCACTGGTACCTTGGCGGGTGACGAGAATTGCTAAAACCGCTGGATTTTTTTCGTAGCTCTGGTAGTTAAAGAGGACGGGGTTAAAGGTGGCTTCCCCTTGGGGTGGAATCGGTAGGAAACAGGCTTGGGCACTCACCAGCACATGGCTATCACGATCCGCCAAAAGGGAGCGCCCATTCCCCGCCCACGAGCGCGGGTTGTGGAGATAGTTGCGGAAGTTACCGAGGAATTCCTTGAGGTTGACCCGCTGGAGCGACTGGCCCTTTTCATTGCCCACAAAGATAAAGAAGCGTTCGAGGGGAATATCGGCCGTGCGATCGCTAAAGTTGGGAAAGCGAATCACTGGCATCAGACTCAGTTCATACCCCTTGGTGCGTGGGTTGTACTGCTGGATTTGAATTGTCATATCGCTGATATTGGGACCCACAGCAGAGTTGTGGTAGCGAGCCGTGTCTTCCCAGGTGATGTCAAGAATATTCAAGCCATACTGCTGGGCAAGGCGCTGCGCCTCTGGGTTGTGGATCATGCTGCGGGTGCGCTCAATCACTTCGTGGTAGCGATCGTAGTCAGCCACAGAAACGCGCGGTGGGGAGTCGGGTTGAGGGGATGGGGTTGGGGCTGATTCAATGCCCCAATTGGGTTGACCTTGGGCGGCAGACATCCAGTTTTTTCCTGGGGAGAGCAACTCCCCCCCTAAAAGAGGGCCAAGAGCGAGTAAACCAATGAGGCCAAGGGAGAGCTTGAGGGGCACAGCCATAGAAGTGTTCTGAATCCTACCCCCTAGCCTAGTCAACGAGACTGGCAATCCTGCCATGGTTTCACTTTTTGCAACAGGGTTTTACGATCAAAAAGCATCCTTGCCCAGACATTGCCTGTGTTATCCGCTGCTGAAATTCGCGATCGCGCCAGCCACCTCAAATCAACGCTGCCCCCCCAGGTCCGCCTGATTGCCGTCAGCAAGTTTATGCCAGCGGCTGCGATTCGTGCTGCCTATGAGGCCGGCATTCGGGATTTTGGCGAAAGTCGCGTGCAGGAAGCTGCCAGCAAACGCGCTGAATTGGCTGACCTCACGGATATTACATGGCATCTGATTGGCCATTTGCAAACAAATAAAGTACGGCAGGCGCTGCAACTCTTTGATTGGATTCACACCGTTGACCGCTGGAAGTTGGCCGAGCGGATCGATACCCTCCTCAAGGAGACGGGGGCAGCCAGTCCCCGCTGTCTCTTGCAGGTAAAACTCCGCCCCGACCCCCAAAAATATGGCTGGGAAAAATCAGAGCTAGAGGCCGCCCTGCCCCACCTGGATGCTCTCTCCCATCTGTGCTGCTGTGGTCTGATGACCATTCTGCCCTTGGGGTTGGCCCCCTCAGAACAGTTGCAAGTATTTCAGGAATTGCGGGCTTGGGGTGAGGAACTGAGCACAAAGCCATGGCAGCAGCTCCAGTGGCAGGAGTATTCGATGGGGATGACCCAAGACTATCCCCTGGCGGTGCAGGCCGGCGCAACGATGGTGCGCATTGGTACGGCTATTTTTGGCGATCGCCAATCGGCGTTAGCAATTCGGCAGGAGTAATGCCCTTGCAAGGGATTGGTTCTGAAATCGTCTCCAGTGGTGAAAAAAGAAAACTGCCCGGCGATCAAAGCTCAAGGCCATCACAGTGTTGATTGTCATGCTCAGAATCGGTGGTGACTCCCGCAGCTTAGGACCAGCCGAGAGCAAGGTGGGCCGCATTTTTGCTACCAAGGCCGATTTTGACAGTGATGCCCAGCAGCAGATAGACCCGACGCTCAGCCGCGGCGGGGGCAATGAATTCATCCTGTAGGTGGCATTGGCCAATGGACATGATGAGCTTGCCTGCTGGATGGTAAGCCGGCAGTAAAGGGCGGGTGTAGACGGCATTGCTTAGATGCCACCACGCACCGAAGATCTGCTCAGTCTATAGGTTGCTGTTAGACTTTCAGAGGGACTTGGCTCCTCTGATTAACTGATTAACATGGCAGCGCTTTATCACAAAACAAAGAAAAATAAAGCTGTCCCTTAGACCGGTGGTCGTGCGTAGCAGGGCGGGTCCTTAGACCCAATTCTTTGGTAAGCTAAAGGATGCTTTCTAAAACCCTGCTAACACCGCCTATGGCCGCATCCCTAAGCTTTGACCTCGATGCCCTCAACCAACGCTTTGAAGGGGCACACCCTCGTGACATTTTGGCATGGGCCGTCACCGCAATTCCCCAGGGGCTGGTGCAGACCAGTGCCTTTAACGTGGATGACATGGTGATTACAGACCTCCTCTACCGTGATCTGCGCCCCAATCCGCCGGTGCCCGTTCTCTTTTTGGACACACTGCATCACTTTGCCGAGACCCTAGCATTTGTGCAGCAGGCCAAGGAAAAATACGGTCTGGATTTGCGCACCTACAAAACCCCCGATGTTGACAGCCGCGAAGCCTTTGCTGCCCGCTATGGCGACAAGCTTTGGGAAACCAATGTTGAGCAGTTTCACCATCTCACTAAAATTGAACCGCTGCAACGGGGCTTGGCAGAACTGAATACTGTGGCTTGGATTACGGGACGGCGTCGAGACCAAGCGGTCACCCGTGCCAATATGCCCTATGTGGAACTGGACAAAGAGGGTCGTCTGAAAATTAATCCCCTTGCTGCTTGGACACGTAAACAAACTTGGGCCTATGTGATGGAGCACGGGGTGATTTACAATCCCCTCCACGATCGCGGCTATGCCAGCATTGGCGATGAACCCCTCACCACCCCTATCGCCGATGGCGAAGATGAACGGGCAGGTCGCTGGCGCGGCATGGGCAAAACTGAGTGCGGGATTCACATCTAAGCCCATGTACTTTCAGGACGTTATTGCCACACTGCACCAATTTTGGGCGGCTCAGGGATGCCTGATTGCTCAGCCCTACGATGTGGAAAAAGGCGCCGGTACCAAAAGCCCCCATACCTTTTTACGTGCCCTCGGACCTGAACCTTGGGCAGTGGCCTATGTCGAACCCTGTCGGCGGCCAGCGGATGGCCGCTATGGCGAGAATCCCAACCGCTATCAGTACTACTACCAGTACCAAGTGCTGATTAAGCCCTCTCCTGATAATATCCAAGAGATTTATTTGGAGTCACTGCGCGCCCTTGGCATTCGCCCCCCAGACCATGACATTCGCTTTGTCGAAGACAACTGGGAGGATGCTGCCGTTGGCGCGTGGGGCGTAGGCTGGGAGGTGTGGCTAGATGGCATGGAAGTGACACAGTTTACCTACTTCCAGCAGTGTGGTGGTCTGGATTGTCGGCCGGTTTCCATTGAGATTACCTACGGCCTAGAACGGTTGACAATGTATCTCCAGGAGGTGGATGCGATCGCCAGTATCCGATGGAACTCTACCCTCACCTATGGCGATGTCCATCTCCAAGGAGAAATTGAGCAATCCACCTACAACTTTGAAGCCTCCGACCCGGAACGATTGTTCACCCTTTTTAGTCTCTACCAGCAGGAGGCGGAGCAGCTTCTGGAAAAGCAGTTGGTACTGCCCAGTTTGGATTATGTGCTCAAGTGTTCCCACACCTTTAACCTGCTGGATGCCCGCGGTGTCATTTCGGTGGCAGAGCGTACGCGCTACATTGGTCGCATTCGCGGCTTGGCCCGGCGGGTCGCCCAAGCCTATGTCCAACAACGGGAAGCTCTGGGGTTTCCACTGCTGAAGGAGCCGGCGCCGATCGCCCCCTAAGTCACAATTCTCTAAGGAGCATCCATGGGACGGCAGTGGCACCTGTTGGTGGTCTTGACTGTGTTTGCGGCATCGGCAACGCTGGCAGCGGATGTGCCGCACTTTGTTAGTCCTAGAAAGTTTTGGAGGCAGTTGGTCTATCAGGTCAAACCGCTGCCGCCCGAAAAAGTGGTGGCCCTCACCTTTGATGATGGCCCTTGGGGAGCCTCAACTCGCCAAGTTCTGCAAATTCTCAAAGAGGAGGAGGCCAAGGCCACATTTTTTATCCTGGGCAAGCACGCCCTCATGTATCCCGATATCATTGCTGACATTGTCAAAGGGGGTCATGCCGTTGGCAACCATAGTTGGAGTCATCCCTACCAACCCGTTGACCCTAAAGTAGCTAAGCAGGAAATTGAAAACACCTCTGCACTGATTGCCAAGCAAAGCCAAGCCCAAACGCGCCTTTTTCGGCCACCGGGGGGCAATTTGACCACAGGGCTAGTGGACTATGCCAAGTCGAAAAACTATGCCGTCATTATGTGGTCCGTGGATCCCCATGACACTCGACCCAACACAACAGCCGCAGATATTGTGGAGCGTACCCTGAAGAATGTCAAACCGGGCAGCATTATTCTGCTCCACGATGGTGGCGGCGATCGCGCCACGACCCGCAAGGCCCTCCCCACGCTGATTCGCCGCCTGCGGCAAAAAGGCTATCGCTTTGTCACTGTGCCGGAACTGCTGCAACTGGCAGTGAAAGCCCCCCCACCAAAGCCTGAGACACCCACCCCTCAACCGACAATCACTCCGACACCGACCCCAGAAGGTCTGCCCACTCCTCAGTTGACGCCTAGCCCCCCTAGTCGCAGTGAACCGCAATTGCAGCCACGCTCTCTGCCCCCTCGCTAAGGCTCTAGGGGAAATTCATGAATCTGTGGCGTCGAGGTACCATTGAGGGTTTCCCCCAGTTGATTCAAGGGTTCATAGATTGGTTCTAAGCTGGCCTGAGTGTCAGCGATCGCCCGCAGTAGTTCAGCCGTGAGATATTCCAAGGGATGGGGAGGGGGCGGTTGGCGGCGCCGATACTTGGGGGTGGGCACAAACTCACTGGCCACGGCCTGAAGCTGATAGGCCAACGCTTTCACCTTGGCAAGGTACGTCAAGGTTTCCTCAAGGTGCTGGGCAATTTGCTGGTGCTGAGCTTGCAGGTGTTGCCACTGTTCGGGGGCGATCGCTGCGGGTTTGAGATCCAGGGGAGTTAAATCCTGAAACAGGGCTTCTAAGTCCGGGGTTTCACTACTCACGAGTCCCTCCAACAAGGCCGCATCAAACAACTCCCCGAGTACTTCGGGAGAGACAACTGCCCACTCACTGGGGGAAGAAGATAGAGGATCAGGGGCTGTCATGGGCATTTACCAAGTCCTGTTGGGGGAGATTGCAGATCATGAAAAGGGGGCAGTTGCCCCAACTTTGTTAACCTTATAACGGTTTTGTTTGGTGATTGCGGTTGTGACCTCCTCTTCTTTGCCAATTGTGTTGGGTGTAACGGGTGCGTCTGGGCTCATTTATGCAGTGCGCGCCATTAAATTTCTATTACAAGCCAACTATCCTATTCAACTTGTGGCATCGAAGGCCGCACATCAAGTGTGGCAGGCAGAATATGGCCTCACTCTGCCAATTCAGCCCGATAAGCAGGAACTGTTTTGGCGCGAACAGGCCCAAGTTTGGGAAGGTTGCCTCACCTGTCATCGGCCAACAGATGTGGCAGCGGCAATCGCCAGCGGTTCCTTTCGCACCCTGGGCATGGTGATTCTCCCCTGTAGTATGAGTACGGTGGCCAAGTTGGCGGCAGGCCTGAGTTCCGATCTCCTAGAGCGGGTGGCAGATGTCCACCTCAAAGAACACCGTCCATTGGTGTTGGTGCCCCGCGAAACCCCCTTTAGTCTCATTCATCTGCAAAACCTGACCCAATTGGCAATGGCCGGGGCGCGCATTGTACCCGCCATTCCTGCTTGGTATCACCGGCCACAGACCATTGAGGACTTAGTGGATTTTGTGATCGCCCGTGCCCTTGATCAGTTAGGGTTGGATTGTGTGCCTCTGCAACGTTGGCAAGGACCCCTTTCCTAATGCGTGCTTGGATTTATTTGGGGGCGATCGCCCTGCTGACAACACTTGCCATCCAAAATTGGCAGCCGGTGGTCTCCCTGCGCTTTTTAGGACAGCAAACCCCGGCCCTTCCCCTTGCCGCTTGGATTGTGGTGGCCGCCCTTTCAGGGATCGTGGCTGGCCAGTGCTTACTCTGGTTAACCCTCGAAACACCGGCTCCAATAGCGCGGCCAACCCCGCGATCGCACCCCCCTGAACCTGAACTGGATGCCTCGATGCGTCCGCCGCTGGATGAGCCAGAGATGGATACTGGCGATGTCGAGGATTGGTTTAGCGAGCCAGAGCCAGCCCCGCGCGAACCAGACCTTGAACCAGACATTCAAGATCGCCCCCCCACAACCTACTCCTATCAATATCGTCCTTCCCGCAAAGCCACTGCCAAAGCCCCACCGCCTCCCCCTCAAGTTATGGATGCTGAATACCGCATTCTGACGCCGCCGCCCTCCAACGACAATCCCCCTGAGGATGAAGAAGACTGGGATATTCCCCTATGATCAAAGGCGTTGCATCGGAGGGATCTGCTGTGAAGGTTGCAGTGGTTGGTGCTACAGGCCGCACCGGTCAGCGAATTGTGAGTGCCCTACAATCATCTGAGCATCAGGCAATTGCCGTTGTGCGTAACCCCGCCAAAGCCCAAGGGCGGTGGCCAAGGGTCGAGATTCGTACTGCCGATGTCACCCAACCCCAGACACTTCCCCCCGCCCTTAAAGATTGCGAGGCAGTGATCTGTGCCACGGGCGCTAGCCCCAGTCTTAACCCCCTAGAACCCCTGAGTGTTGATTATCTGGGCACCAAAAATCTTGTGGATGCCGCCAAAGCCGCCCCAGTGCAGCAGTTTATTCTTGTCTCGTCGCTGTGTGTCTCGCAATTTTTCCATCCCCTGAATCTTTTTTGGCTAATTTTGTATTGGAAGCAGCAGGCAGAACGTTATCTCCAAGAAAGCGGTCTAACTTACACGATTGTGCGGCCAGGGGGTCTGAAGGAAACCGATGAGGGTGGCTTTCCGATCATTGCCCCAGCGGATACCCTCTTTGAGGGCAGTATCCCGCGATCGCGGGTGGCAGAAATCTGTGTGGCAGCCTTGGGCGAGCCAAGTGCCTACAACAAAATCTTTGAGGTGGTGAGCCGTTCCGATCAGACGCCGGTGGCCTATCCAGAGTTATTCCGCTCAGTTGCGGCGGTGTGAGGATAAGTTGATGCGCTTTTCCCGTTGGTTGGGGGCGATCGCCGGTCTGGTGGCGATAGGCTATTTCTTTTTGGGGACGCGTTCAAGTGCTCTCTGGTGGTACTGGTACCGCTGGCAGCCGGGTCAAATTGCCCCCTTAGTGATGCAGGGGGGGGATCCCTATGTACGGGCCCTGATGCGCACCATTTCTGCCAGTGAAGCCAATGATGCCAATCCCTACACGCTGCTCTATGGGGGGGAGCACGTCCAAGACCTCAGCCAGCATCCCGATCGCTGTATTCCCATTCGCCAAGGCGCCAATCAGCACCTGTGTACCACCGCCGCCGGCCGCTATCAATTTCTCACCACCACTTGGCAAGAAAAAGCCGCCCGCTATCATCCCCAACCGCCAAGCTGGTTTTGGCAGGGCTATAGCTTTGCCCCAGAGTATCAGGATCAGGTGGTCTATCGCTGGCTCACGGATCCTGCCGCTTGGAATGCCGATATTCCCCAGCTCCTGCGGGAAGGCCGAGTACAGGAGGTCTTTGCCCTCCTGTCGGATACATGGACCAGTCTGGGCTATGGCATGGAGAGCAACCGGATCACGCCCTACCTCGAAGAGATCTACCAGCAATTGTTGGCTCAAGAATTAGCCGCCTTCCAGACCGCCCAATCTGCGGGGAGGAGCCCATCGCCCTAGTTCATTTTCTCTGCCGACGGCTGCTCCAATCGCTGATTCTGGTCTTGCAATGCACTCAGTAACAAAGAGGCTTTCCCTTGCCCCCACAGATTAAAATCAAAAGAACCCTCTGGTGCAAATTGGCTGGCCTTGGTAGATGTCTATGTCGTTTCTTGAGTATCTCCATGCAGAACCCCGTCGTGTCATTGTCTTTGATGGCGCAATGGGCACAAATCTTCAGGCACAAAACCTGACGGCAGAGGATTTTGGTGGCAAGGAGTACGAAGGCTGCAACGAATATCTGGTCATTAGTCAGCCAGAGGCGGTGGCCAAAGTGCATCGCGATTTTTTGGCAGCAGGAGCCGATGTCATTGAAACGGACACCTTTGGCTCGTCTTCAATTGTTCTAAGTGAATACAATTTGGGCGATCGCGCCTACGAAATCAGCAAGAAAGCCGCTGTGCTTGCTAAATCCGTGGCCGCTGAATTTAGCACCCCCGAAAAACCCCGCTTTGTTGCCGGCTCGATGGGACCAGGTACTAAACTGCCCACCCTGGGCCACATTGACTACGACACCCTCTACAGGGCCTTTCACGAACAGGCTGCTGGCCTCTTTGACGGCGGGGTGGATCTCTTTATCATTGAAACCTGCCAAGATGTCCTGCAAATTAAAGCAGCCCTCAATGGGGTGATGGCCGTCTTTCAGGAGCGGGGAGAACGCCGCCCCCTGATGGTTTCCGTGACGATGGAGCAGCAGGGCACGATGCTGGTGGGCTCGGAAATTGGCGCCGCCCTGACGATTCTGGAACCCTATCCGATTGATATTTTGGGTCTCAACTGCGCCACTGGCCCCGATTTGATGACGGAGCACATCCGCTACCTTTCGCAGCACTCCCCCTTTGTCATTTCCTGTATTCCCAATGCCGGCTTACCTGAAAACATCGGTGGCCATGCCCACTACAAGCTGACGCCGATGGAATTGCGGCTGGCCCTAACCCGCTTCGTCGAAGACTTTGGGGTACAAGTGATTGGCGGCTGCTGTGGCACGCGGCCGGATCATATTGCAGCCCTGGCAGAAATTGCAGCGACCCTGACCCCCAAGGCGCGATCGCCCCAACGAGTTCCCGCTGCCGCCTCCATCTACAGTCCTCAGCCCTATGACCAAGAGAATTCCTTCCTGATTATTGGTGAGCGACTCAATGCCAGTGGCTCCAAAAAATGCCGCGATCTCCTCAATGCCGAAGATTGGGATGGTCTCGTTGCCCTGGCCCGTGCCCAAGTGCGTGAAGGTGCCCACATCCTGGATGTCAACGTGGACTATGTGGGGCGCGATGGGGTGCGGGATATGCGCGAGCTGGTATCGCGGCTGGTTACCAACGTAACGCTGCCCCTGATGCTCGACTCGACTGAATGGCAAAAGATGGAAGCGGGTCTGAAGGTGGCCGGGGGCAAGTGCTTGCTGAACTCCACCAACTTTGAGGATGGTGAACCCCGCTTTTATAAGGTCCTAGAACTGGCAAAAACCTACGGCGCCGGCGTGGTCATCGGTACCATTGATGAAGAGGGGATGGCGCGAACGGCTGAAAAAAAGTTTGCCATTGCCCAACGGGCCTACAGGGCAGCCCTTGACTACGGCATTCCCCCCTGGGAAATTTTCTTTGACCCTCTGGCACTGCCAATTTCCACAGGGATTGAAGAGGATCGGGGCAATGGTCGAGAAACCATTGCGGCCATTCGGCGAATTCGCGCTGAACTCCCCGGCTGCCATATTCTGCTGGGGGTTTCCAATATCTCCTTTGGCTTAAATCCAGCAGCTCGCCAAGTCCTCAACTCAATGTTTCTCCACGAGGCCATGCAGGCGGGCATGGATGCTGCGATCGTCAGTGCTGCCAAGATCCTGCCCTTGGCCAAAATTGAGCCACAGCAGCAGCAGGTCTGCCGTGATCTCATCTACGACCGACGGCGATTTGAGGGGGAAGTGTGTGTCTATGACCCCCTTGCGGAACTGACTCGTCTGTTTGAGGGCAAGACCACCAAGCAGGATCGCTCCCCAGTGGAAAACCTGCCCCTTGAGGAGCGGCTCAAACGCCACATTATTGATGGCGATCGCCTTGGCCTCGAGGAGACCCTTGCCAAGGCCCTTGAAACCTATGCCCCCCTTGAAATTATCAATACATTCCTGCTCGACGGCATGAAGGTGGTGGGCGAACTCTTTGCCTCTGGGCAGATGCAGCTTCCCTTTGTTTTGCAGTCGGCAGAAACGATGAAGGCGGCTGTGGCCTACCTCGAACCCTTTATGGAAAAATCCGCCACCGGGGACACTGCCAAGGGCACCGTCGTCATTGCCACCGTGAAGGGGGATGTCCATGATATTGGTAAAAACTTAGTGGATATTATCCTCACCAACAACGGCTATCGCGTGATTAACTTGGGGATTAAGCAGCCGGTTGAAAATATCATCCAAGCCTATGAGGAGCATCAGGCAGACTGCATTGCCATGAGTGGCCTCTTGGTCAAATCCACCGCCTTTATGAAGGAAAATCTCGAGGTCTTTAATGAGCGGGGCATTACCGTTCCCGTCATTTTGGGGGGAGCTGCCCTCACCCCCAAATTTGTCTATGAGGATTGCCGGTCCACCTACCACGGTCAAGTGATCTACGGCAAGGATGCCTTTGCCGATTTGCATTTTATGGATCGGCTAATGAGTGCAAAGGCCGCAGGTCAGTGGGACGATCGCCAAGGATTTTTGGATGGTACAACGATCTCCACCCCAGAGGCAGGGAGCACACCCGCGATCGCCCCCGAACCCACCGCGGTTGCTGAACCCGACACACCAGAAGTGGTGGATACCCGCCGCTCTGAAGCTGTTGCTGTAGATATTCCCCGCCCCACACCCCCCTTCTGGGGCATTTGTCACCTCAAGCCGGATCAGATTCCACTTTCTGAGGTCTTTGCCTATCTGGATCTCCAAGCCCTGATTGCAGGTCAGTGGCAGTTTCGTAAACCTAAGGATCAAGACCGTGCCACCTACAACGTCTTCCTTGCGGAGAAGGTCTATCCCATCCTTGAGGAGTGGAAACAGCGCATCCTTGC
Source organism: Thermosynechococcus sp. M3746_W2019_013 (assembly GCF_015296045.1). Classification (NCBI taxonomy): domain Bacteria; kingdom Bacillati; phylum Cyanobacteriota; class Cyanophyceae; order Acaryochloridales; family Thermosynechococcaceae; genus Thermosynechococcus; species Thermosynechococcus sp. M3746_W2019_013. Next base: position 27,359 of record NZ_DVDW01000007.1, read on the forward strand.
TGAAAACCTGCTCCATCCTGAACTGATTTATGGGTACTTCCCCTGCCAAAGTGAGGGCAACACTGTCTATATCTATGATCCCGAAAGGGTAGGGGATAAAGAGGCCTGTGTCCCTGAGCGGGCGATCGCCCAGTTTACCTTCCCCCGCCAAAAGGGTGGCCGTCGTCTGTGTATTGCCGACTTCTTTGCTCCTGTGGAATCGGGCATCATTGATGTCTTTCCCATGCAGGCCGTCACCGTTGGTGAAATTGCCACCCAAGTGGCGCAGCAGCTATTTGCCGCCAATCAATACAGCGATTACCTCTACTTCCACGGGATGGCGGTGCAAACGGCTGAAGCCCTCGCCGAGTGGTGTCATGCCCGCATTCGCCGCGAGTTGGGGTGCACCCCTGATCCCGAGTCCATTCGCGATATTCTTGCCCAGCGCTACCAAGGCTCCCGCTATAGCTTTGGTTATCCTGCCTGCCCCAATATGCAGGACCAATATACGCAACTGCGACTCCTTAATAGCGATCGCATCGGCATGTACATGGACGAGAGCGAACAACTCTACCCTGAGCAATCCACGACAGCCATTATCTGCTACCATCCCACCGCCAAGTATTTTAGCGTCTAAGCCCCAGCTTTCCTTGGACCAATCGGAGCGAAAACCCTGTTGGCTGAGCAGTTCTTTGAGGACTAGCTGCCCCTGACGCCTCCCAAGGCCAATGGCAGCAACCAGTTGTCTCTCAATGTTTCGCCAGCATTTTTGGGCACTTGTAGTCCCTCAACGAGGGCAGGGACTTGGGGCACTGCCACGGGTTCTAGGTGAACTCTCCTGATCCCCTAGGGATAACCTGTTGTCGAGTCATGGTGGCGGGTTGCTGGTTCCCTTTGATGCGTGGCGGTATAGACTTGATCTTTCCCTCCTTGCAAGAACCGAGTCATTTGGGTTATCGGTCCACCGCTAAACCAGAGGGCAGGTTTTGATCGGCGGCGGCAAGTTCATCCCTTAGCAACTCTGATTGCAAGGGTGGAGTCCAGCCAATGCAATTGCTATTGATTGAGATCAGCGATCGCCCCAATGATAAACTGCAAACGTAAAGAGTGCCGGAGATGCCCGCGGTGACGCGCCCAAAAATTATTGTCCTAGATGATGACCCCACCGGTTCACAAACGGTGCACAGTTGCCTGCTGTTGACCCGCTGGGATGTGGATACCCTCTGTCGTGGCCTTGCTGATAGCGTACCCATCTTTTTTATCCTCACCAATACCCGTGCCTTGCCAGCAGAAATGGCAGCAGAGGTGACGCGCAGGGTTTGTCGTCATCTCAAGGAGGCGATCGCCCAAACGGGCACAACCGATTACATGATTGTCAGTCGTTCCGACTCCACCCTCCGCGGCCACTATCCCCTCGAAACGGATATCATTGCTGCGGAACTGGGTCCCTTTGATGCCCATTTTCTAGTGCCTGCCTTTTTGGAGGGGGGGCGCATTACCCGCGATAGCCAGCACTACCTCATGGTCGAGGGTCAGCCTGTGCCTGTCCATGAAACTGAGTTTGCTCGCGATTCTGTCTTTGGCTACCGCCACAGCTATTTGCCCGACTATGTGGCCGAAAAGACCCAAGGGCGAATTCCAGCCGGCGCTGTAGAACGCTTTTTACTGGCGGATTTGCGGCACCCAGCGGCCTTGCTCGATCGTTTAGCCCGCTTGCAGGGGAATGTCTGCGCCGTTGTGGATGCTGAAACCCAAGGGGATTTGGATCAGTTTGCTGCGGCCGTGCTCCAGGTGGCCAGTCAAGGAAAACGCTTTTTGTTCCGCAGTGCTGCCAGTTTACTGACTGCCCTCGCACAACTGCCCCCCCAACCCACCCCGCCAGCGGCAATGGCCACCTATTGCCGCCCTGGGCGCTATGGGGCAGTTTTAGTGGGTTCCCATGTGCGCAAAACCACTGAACAACTGACCGCCCTGCTGAAGGAACCCGATGTGTTTTCCATTGAAGTGCCCGTAGCACGATTGCGGGACAGTGCGGTGGCTGAAGCAGAAATGATTGCTGAGGTCTTGGCGGCGGTGGATCGGGCGATCGCCCAGGGGAAAACCCCTGTCATCTATACCAGCCGTCAGGAACTCACCTTTGCAGATGCACCGACACGCTTAGCCTTTGGGCAGCGGGTTTCTGAAGTGCTGATGGCGATCCTTCAGCAGCTCCCCGCCGATTTGCGCTATCTGATCAGCAAAGGAGGCATCACTTCCAACGATGTGCTCAGTAAGGGCTTAAACCTGGCCACGGTTCGCCTCTTGGGGCAAGTGATTCCCGGCTGCTCCGTGGTGCGCACCGCTGCCGATCATCCCCGCTTTCCAGAATTACCCGTGGTGCTGTTCCCCGGTAATGTGGGCGATCGCGAGGCACTGCGCACGGTCTATCATCGCTTTCAGGGCAGTGGCACTGCAATTTAGGAATGATTAGGAATGATTCCCCACTCCCTTGAATCTCGCTGAGTTCAGGGTTTAGAATGCAGTTGCAACAATAATAAACAATTTTTAATCTTTCCCGATAAGTGAATGAGTTTAGTCAACACGGTTGGGGCGAAATCAACGGTATGGCGGTGGCTACTGCCTGTTTTAGTGGTACTGCTGGTGGGCGGCGGTTGGATGTTGGCTCTCCTGTTGCCCCTGCGGGATCCCTACATTCAAGCTGTACGGGCGGCGGTGGGCAATCCCAGTCGCGGCGAACAAATTTTCATCCTCAACTGTGCGGGTTGCCATGGCATTGATGGCAAAGGGGAAGTCGGCCCTAGCCTCGTGCAGATTAGCCACCGGCGATCGCAGGTACAGCTCATTCAGCAAATTATCAGTGGCAATACCCCGCCCATGCCCAAGTTTCAAGCCCAGCCCCAAGACATGGCTGACCTATTAAGCTACTTGAAGACACTCTAAAAATTTTGACAAAAATCCCCCAGGTAAAGCTGGTATATTAAATTAAAAATTGTGTTATTAGCATTGCCAATTTCGAGCATCCTTTGGTGGGAATGGAAGAAGTCTTTGCAGTGGGCGATCGCGTTCGCCTTGTGGAACTGCCACCCTATGTGAAAACAGCGGAACCAATGCCAATGTTGCGTCCCGCCAGTATCCTCACCCTCGGTGAAGAAGGGGTTATTCTAGGCCAGCAACCGCGAAACTATTGGGTGGTGCGGCTCGAGCGGGGTGCCTTTTTGCTGGAAGCCAAGTATTTGAAGCGGGTTTAATGGCTCCCCTGCTGTCCCTGTGCATGATTGTCAAAAACGAGGCCCATCAATTGCGGCGTTGCTTGCTGTCGGTTCAGCCTTGGGTGGATGAAATCATTATTGTGGACACAGGCTCCACCGATGAGACGATCGCCATTGCTCGGGAATTTACACCCCACGTCCATGCCGTTGCTTGGCAAGCGGATTTTGCAGCCGCCCGTAATGCCGCCTTAGCCCAGGCCACTGGGGAGTGGGTCTTTTACATTGATGCCGATGAAGAATTGGTGGTTACGGATGCCCACTGGCAAGACCAATTGACGGCGCCGGGTGCCCATGCCATGAATCAGTGGAGTCTGCTGCGCCGTGAACAGTCTAGCGATCGCAACTGGAGTGAATTTTGGAATGTGCGCTTTGGCCGCCGCTTCCCCGACCTCCATTTTGCCGGCGCCCTCCATGAGCAACTCTACTATCGAGAACGAGAAGCGGTGGTGGGTCAATTGCAGGGGGTTTATCTCATTCACCACAACCAACAAAGCCAAGAGCAATTCCTTGCCAAAATTCGCGATCGCAATATCCCGATCCTTGAAAAAATGGTGCAGCAGGGCGATCGCCGCCTGCAAAACTTGGTCTGCCTTGGGGATCACTACGCCGCCTGTGGCGATAACGATCGCTCCCAAGCATGGTACGAACAAGCCCTCGAGCAGATTGCCCCTGCCGTCGAACAGGGGATACTCCCTAGGGACACCACATGGCTCCGTCATCTTCTCTTTTGGGTTAGCTACCGCGCCTTTGAAGCCAAGGACTACGAAACCGCCCAGTATTACCTCAGCTATGGCCTGCGCTTCTTTGATCGCTATCCGCCCCTGCTCTATGTAGCGGGGCTACTTATCTTTGAATTGGGCCTGCAGCGAGGGGCGCTGCCCTACTTTCACCGCTGTTTAGATCTCCTTGAGCAGGGAACCTACGATCGCGCTGAACCCTTTGATCGCCAGTGGATGACCACCCAGCCCGCCTACAGTTTGGGCTACACCTATATGACCCTTCAGGAGCGCGATCGCGCCATTGCCTACTTTCAAAAAGCCCTTGAATTTAACCCTGGCTATACCCCTGCCCAGATATACTTGCAGCAACTTCAGAAAATTTAGAAAAGCGTAGGTTAGTAGTTTGCTAGGATCAAATAGGAAAGTAAAGCAGTTAAACAGGATGGCACTGCTGGGACAGTCCGCAGCAGAACTGAAAGCATGGGTAGAAGCCCAAGGACAGCCCGGCTATCGCGGGCAACAACTCCATCAGTGGCTCTATCAAAAGGGGGCGCGATCGCTCCAAGAGATCACTGTCTTTCCGAAACAGTGGCGCGATGCCCTGACAGGTGTAGAGATTGGCCGCTCAGAAATTCGCTACCGCCATGATGCCCAGGATGGCACCGTAAAGCTGCTGTTGACCTTAGCCGATGGTGAAACCATTGAAACCGTAGGCATTCCCAGTGGCGATCGCCTGACGGTCTGCGTATCTTCCCAAGTAGGCTGCCCAATGGCTTGTGATTTTTGTGCCACCGGTAAAGGGGGCTACCGCCGCAATCTGGCCTGCCACGAAATCGTGGATCAGGTGCTCACGATCCAAAGTGAAATGGAGCGCCGTGTCAGCCATGTGGTATTTATGGGCATGGGCGAACCCCTGTTAAACTTACCTGCCGTTCTCCAGGCAATCACCTGTCTCAATCGCGATATTGGCATTGGTCAGCGGCACATCACCATTTCCACCGTGGGCATTCCCCAACAAATTCAGCAACTGGCACAGCACCAATTGCAAACCACCCTTGCCGTCAGCCTCCATGCCCCCAACCAAGCCCTACGGGAGCAACTCATTCCCAGTGCCAAACACTATCCCCTCAGCCAGTTAATTGCCGACTGTCGTGGCTATGTGCAACAAACCGGTCGCCGCATTACCTTTGAATATACTGTTCTGGCGGGGGTCAACGATCGCCCCCAGCACGCCGAGGAGCTGGCGCAGCTATTGCGGGGCTTCCAAAACCATGTCAACCTGATTCCCTACAATCCCATTCCTGAGGCAGCCTATCAACGTCCTACGGATCAGCGCCTGCGGCAATTTCTCAGTCAACTGCAAGCCCGAGGGGTTACTGCCAGCATTCGGCGATCGCGGGGTCTGGATCAGCAAGCCGCCTGTGGCCAATTGCGCCAAGGCCAACTCATTCCCTAAACATTTTTTGCTATCATAACTTTCTAATTTCCTGTAATTCCTATCCCATTATTGAATGAAGCCAGAGCTTTGGTTCGTTGCTCCCATTGGCGCGATCGCCCTCGGTGGTATTGCCACCCTGATTCAACCCCAACAACCCTTAGCAGCCCTTTTAGGGAGTGGCATTGGTGCCCTTGCGGGGGCTCCCCTCATTGAAAAGAACCAGCGCCGTAGCGATCGCCTGCTTCAAGACATTCACACCCTCCTCGCATCCTTTCCAGAGACTACGGAACTCAAGACACTTCTCCTGCAAGAACTCAAGCAACAACGCCTCACTGACCTTGCCCAGCAACTACACGAAGCACTTCCCGAAGCCCGGCGCCCGATTCGCAACCAGATAGCCCAGCCACTGGAAACCCTCAAGGACAATTTAAGAGACACCTCCCCACTGAGTGCCCAGGAACTAGAGCCACTGATTGAAGCCATTCACGCCCAGAGTGCGGCTCTGCAAACCATTCAGACACTCCTCCAAAGACCCCAACCCCCCGCAAATACCCTAAAAACCGCTGTCCTCTATGACATTGAGAACTTAGTCTTTAACCAAGGGCAGCGATTAGACCCCGCCAAAGTCAATGAGCTTGTGTCCTTAGACAAGATTCTGGAGTCAATTAAAAGCACCATTGATCTGGGGGAAATTGCCATCAAGCGCGCCTATGGCAACTGGCAAAATAAAACGCTTCAAGCCCTTAACGATCAACTCCAGCGCTCACAGATTCAACGGGTTCCTGTCTATGGCCACAATCGAGATCAACGCAATGCCGCTGACATTCAGCTCGCCCTCGATGCCATTGACCTAATTCACCACTATCCTGACATTAACACCTTTGTTCTAATCTCTGGTGATGGTGGGTTTGGCTCCATTGCCCTGCGCCTGCGCGACTACGGTAAAACTGTGATTGGCTGTGCCTATTGGAATGCCGCTAGTCTTAGCTTTCAGAAGGTTTGCCACCAATTTATCTTTCTTGAGAATCCCTTCATTGATTCCCCTCCCCCAACCAATGGCAGAAACGGCACACTTTTCCCGCCTCAATCCAAGCCAGCCAACACGACGAGTCAGGCTTCACCTTTATTGTCTTCTCGTTTACCCATTGAGCCGTTGAACTATCATCAAATTCCTGTGAGCGCTATCGGCCAACGGGAAACCGAAAAACTACTGGAACTGTTGTCTTACTATACAAGCGATCCGGCAAAATCCCAGGAACTCGTCAACGGAATTGTTTTTGATACTGTCTTTTGGGATATCAAATCGGTACTCCCCCAACTGGACCCATTGCGGTTTGGTTTCCTCAAGCCCTCCGGCTGGGTGGCTTATCTAGCCGATCAGCATCAGTTACCTATTTGCGTTGCAGTGAATAGTCAATTGCGCAAAGCTGTTCTCTGTTGGCGAAATAAGCTCCCCGAGTACTGCACAGTTCATACCCATGGGCCACAGAGTATCCACACCATCTCAATTTATCGCGCCATTTTTGCCCAGGAAGTCGCAGGAGATGCCCTCTTAACTAACGTGGGACACTGGTTAATAGCCCATCGCCCCCGCAATGTGGCCTCCAGAAGAATGACTAACGCCATTTTTGAGCAGAGCCACAGGGAGGGGCAGCCAATGAGTGAGACAGGAATCAAGCGGGCGATCGCCAACTATGTCAAAGCGGGTATTCTAACGCGCGCCTTATCCTCCAGTGGTGACACCCTGACCCTCAACCCTGCCATCAAGGACTTTTCTAGTTTGGTTATCGAGCTACAAAGCCGCTTTCGCCAAGCTGTGGAAGAGCGCCTCAGCAGGATTGGTGAGACAATCAATGAGCAGGTCTTTGCCCAAGCGGTTCCCCTCCAGCCGCTGCAACTGCCTACAAAGAGTCCAGAAAAGGCACCAGAACCTCCGTCCTAGGACGCATTGGGGGGTTCAATATGACTTGGCAACTCTAAACAATACCCAGCACCATAAACCGTTTTGATATAGCGAGGATTGCGGGGATCAGGTTCCAGTTTGGTGCGCAGGTGACGCACATGGACGCGGATGGTTTCAATGTCATCATCGGGGTCATAGCCCCAGACTTCCTTAAGGATTTCACTGGGAGAAACGGTTTGGCCGTGGCGTTGCAGCAGACAGTGGAGCAGTTCAAACTCAAGGCGTGTCAGCTTAATGATTTTGCCAAACCAAGAGGCCTCAAATCGTTCGGGCACTAGCGTCAATGGACCATAGCTGAGGATTTCTCGATGGCCTGCTGTGGCAGGAATGCGATCGGCCCGTCGCAAGAGGGCGCGTACCCGTGCCAGCATTTCCTCCAATTCAAAGGGTTTGGTGAGATAGTCATCGGCGCCGGCATTAAACCCCTCCACCTTGTTATGGGTTTGGCTCAGGGCCGTCAGCATCAAAATCGGAATATCTTGGGTGCGCGGATCGCGCCGCAGGCGTTGGCAAATGGTAAAGCCATCCACTTGGGGCAACATCAGGTCAAGGAGAATGAGGTCGGGAGAGAGTTGCACAGCGAGGGCTTGCCCTTGCATCCCATCCAAGGACTTTGTGACCTCGTAGCCCGCCATTTGCAGGTTAATTGCCAAAACGTCAGCGATCGCAGGGTCATCATCAATGATTAAGATGCGGGGCTTCATAGGATGAACGGTACTCAATCCTCATAGGCGGCGGACTACCGCTTCTGAGAGAATTATAAACATCGCTGCAAAAACCTTAAGAGTTTGCTGAGTTTCTTTAGATTTTCTCAATATTTGAGGCCAATCTAGGGATATAGACCTTTTCTTTCTAAAATTGGACTATACCCAGCACATAGGATGTTGTCCTACAACAGCTTTACAAGGTTGAGGGGTCACTGAACCCTCTAAATTGGCCGAGACCACTTTCTAATCAGCCCTGGGTAGAGTTTGAAACCCAGTTCTAGGGTGCTATACGCAGAGCTACCCAAGCTGGAGGTACGTTTATGCTGCAAGCTTTATGCGCTCTTGAGGGGATTTTCCACAAACCTAGGCTATACTTTGGGAATGCAACTTTTGGGCAGAAACGATGACCCTGTCCTGACTTTTGCGAACTGCTCACTCACTGTAATGCTGTGGTTTGGATCAGATATGCTGGCTCCCATTCTTGTGGCACAAGCCGCTCTAGCAACTCCACCCCAACATTCAGCCACCGTCATACAGGAATATTCGCCTCGCTCAAATGTTGTTGTTCAAGCCAATGCCGTACCCGTCAAGGTCCTACCCCCTGAAGTCTCTTCCCCACCGGCTACAACGACCTACGTCACACCCACCCACTTTGCCTACTTTCCCCAAGACATTCGTCCACTCCCCGGCCAATTAGACGATGTGCCAGTCTTTAATAGCAACAGTCCAGAGATGGTGCGCTCGGAGGGGATTCTCCTCTCGACGTTTCCACCCCAAGGGAAATGGCAACCAGCGGCTCACCTGAACTATCCCCTAGAGGGGCGCTTTGATGTTTTTGCCCACCACATTACTCAATCCAATCGGGCGGTGAGTACGCCAACCCTCTATTTAGGGCTACTGGCCTACAACCCAACGGATCGCTATGTCACGGTGAGATTTCATCAAGCCGCTAGTTTTTTAAGTACTCCAGATGCCCCTTTCCGCAATTTGCCCGCCATAGTCGATAACCCCACTGGCTTTGTTTTTTCAGGGCCTGGGAGTCGGGTCACCAACCAAGTGCTGCGGGGGGTACGCCAGACCTTCTTTCCCTCACAGGTCACGATTCCTCCTCGCGAAGCGCGGCTGCTGGCTAATCTGCCGTTGCCGTTGCCCACCCAATTTCCCAATGCAGTACTCAATCGTTTCCGCGCAGAGTTGATGCTCAATGCCGATGGCGCGGTCGGTCCCAAGTTGCCCTTAATCCCGGATACGAATCCCTTTGGTGATGTCTCCTCCTCCAATGGCCGCTCAACCCTAATGTACTTAGAAAGCAGTGGCCCGATTTATCTGGCACAAATGTCAATGTTTGCCCGCGTGAACGAGCAGGGCATCGAACGGGCACCCACCCTAGAGGAATGGTGGGCACTGCTCCACCGGGGTCAACTGGTTACTCCCCGCGACATTCCACCCACTCCCCCCACCAGTGATCGGTTTGGTCGCTTCTTCTATGGCCGTGTGGCCGGGGTTAGTCAAGGCTCCCGCTGGCAAGCCACCCTTACCGATCACCAAACCCATGGACAGGCTTTAACAATTCCTGCACCGGGGCGGGCCATCTCCTATGGGATTAGTACGCTCCACCGCGGCACCCTTGGCACCGGTCAAATTCAAAGTGCGCCCATGTTGGTACGCTATCCAGACACTGCCTACTATGCCCACGGCAATTACGGCGTTCACTATAGTTTGACCTTGCCCTTGGTCAACAATACCGGTCAGTTGCAGTCCGTCGTGCTAACGCTGCAAACCCCTGTCAAGCAAGATCACCGCAGTGTTGTCCTCAAATTTTTGGAACCGCCAGCCCCCCAAGTCTTTTTTCGAGGAACGGTGCGCGTCCGCTTCACAGATGATTTAGGACAGAGGCAAGAGCGCTATGTTCATTTAGTACAGCGGCAGGGTCAGCGGGGAGAACCGTTAGTAACGTTAAATATGCGTCCAGGTGAAAAAAGAAATGTTACTGTGGATCTGCTCTATCCCCCCGATGCAACGCCACCCCAAGTGCTGACAGTGGCGACATTACTTGGCCCTAGCTATGAGAACACCACTCAAGTGCCCGCCGCTCCCAATTCTCTCTCCCTCACACCTGTCAGTACACCCTAGGAGTCACCACGGTGGACAGCCGCCTCATCCTAATTGGGGATGTGCATGGTCACTACGAGGGTCTGTGCCGTTTGCTGGATCTCGTTTCCCCCACAGTGGGCGATCGCCTCTACTTCCTTGGTGACCTTGTGGATCGAGGCCCCAGGAGTGCGGCCGTAGTTGAATTGGTGCGACAGTGTGGCTATGGTGCCCTACGGGGTAACCATGAGGATATGATGCTTCTCACCTTTGAGGGCAAACAAATCAATCCGGCACGACTCTTGGTTTGGTCCCAAAGTGGTGGAGATGAGACGCTTGCCAGCTACACCTCCACAGAGTTGCTTTGGGAACATTTGGATTGGCTGCACACGGTGCCCCTCTATCAAGATTTAGGGAATGTGTTTATTGTCCATGCGGGGCTGAATCCGGCATTGCCCCTAGAACAGCAAACTCATCAAGAGTGTTGCTGGATTCGCGAGTCCTTTTTGGCTCACCCCAGCCCCTACTTTCCAGATAAAACTATTGTGGTCGGACACACCATTACCTTTACGTTTCCCAGGGTTCAAGCAGGACAAATTGTGCGGGGTGCCGGTTGGCTAGACATTGAAACCGGTGCTTACCATCGCCGCAGTGGCTACCTGACGGCCCTCGACTGGACCAATCAATGGGTCTATCAAGTGAATGTGCTCTACGGTGGTACCCGCCAGGGGGAACTGGACACATTTCTTGTCGATTTGGCAAAGTTGTCTTGGAATAGGGGCTAGCGTTGGTGCGACGCGGACCACAAAAGACACACAATGCCGATGTTGATGGCAATGTCTGCCACATTAAAGACGGGAAATTGAATCCAGCGAAAATCCAAGAAGTCAACCACCTCACCCGTGAGCAAGCGATCAATGCCATTGCCCAAGGCGCCACCCAGTAAACAACCATAGCCCACCTGCTGCCAGCGATCTAACCGCGGACCTAGAATTGCCCAAGTGATCAGCCCCAAGCTAACAATGAGGGACAGCCAGCGCAACCAGAGACTGCCATTGGCAAAGAGGCTAAAGGCTGCCCCAGTATTCGTAACGTAGGTAATGTGAAAGACACCCGGGATAATGGGCGTTGTTTGCGGCGGCACTGTGAGGGCATAGGTGGCCACAATCCATGCTTTGGTCAGGCGATCGCTAGCTAAGGCGAGACCAGCAACCCACCAAAAGAGGAAGTTCTTGATCTTCAACCGCTGACTGCTCATCCCACAGAGCTCAGGGCAGCCACAGAGACTCGTGCTGCCACCTGTTGGGCGATCGCCCGCAGCGCTTGAGCGGCAGCCGACTGCGGATCCGCAATCAGAATCGGTTGACCCAAATCTCCCCCTTCCCGCACGGGCAATTCCAAGGGTATCTGTCCCAAAAGCGGCACACCCATTTCCGCTGCCAAGGCTTCGCCACCGCCACTGCCAAAAATGTCATAGCGACGATTGGGCAGATCAGGGGGAATAAAGTAGCTCATATTTTCCACTAACCCCAGGACCGTTACCCCCAACTGCTGAAACATCCGCAATCCCCGCCGCGCATCCCCAAGGGCAACGGGTTGGGGCGTTGTTACAATCACCACACCCGCCATGGGCACCGCTTGAGCCAGGGTGAGTTGGGCATCCCCAGTGCCCGGGGGCAAATCCACAATCAGATAGTCCAATGCCCCCCAATTACTTTGGTAGAGAAATTGGCGAATAATGCCGTTGAGCATGGGACCACGCCAAATGACTGGCTGATCGCGATCAATCAGGAAGGCCATGGAGACCACTTTCAAGCCGTGGGCCACTGGGGGTAACAGGACATCGCCTCTTGCTTCCTTGCGCACTTCGACAATGGCCTCCTCTAGCCCCAGCATCGTGGGGACATTGGGTCCATAGATATCGGCATCAATAATGCCGACGGCAGCCCCCGCTTGGGCAAGGGCGAGGGCTAAATTCACGGCAACGGTGCTTTTGCCAACCCCCCCTTTACCACTGGAGACAGCAATAATATTTTTGACCCCCGGTACATTGGTACGATCGGGCAGACTTTTTTGCTGGGGCGTTTCAGCGGTCACTGCCACTTGCACATCCATTACCCCCGGTAGGGCAAAGACGGCCTTTTTGCAATCTTCGACAATGAATTCCCGTAGGGGGCAGGCGGGGGTTGTCAGCACCAGTGTAAAACGAACCGTGCCATCCTCAATGGCGACATCGCGGATCATGTTCAACTCCACCAGCGATCGCCGCAGTTCCGGATCTTCAACGGGGCGCAGTGCTGCTAAAACAGATTCAACGGTTAGGGGGGCGCTCATGGGGTAGTGAATAACTGACGTTTATTGAGTAGCTTAGGTAGCGATCGTACCATGTTGGGCAAGTTCCCCTGTCGCCAACAGCAGCGATACCGCTGCGCTGCCAAGAAGTCAAGCCTCTGAAAACCGCTAAAGTTACCGTGGGCGAGAATCACTTCCCCCAGGCCATAATTTCTAGAAAAGGGCGGTATTCTGGAAAGTATGAGCCATTTGGGATCAGAAGGATTGCAACGTTGACTCACTCCACCCTCCACCAACCGGATACAGCCACTGGCCAAGGCCTGCAACGCCAACTCATTGTCATTCTCGATTTTGGGTCGCAATACTCGGAACTGATTGCCCGCCGCATTCGGGAGACCCAAGTCTATTCCGAGGTCATTTCCTATCGCACCACTGCTGAGCAACTCGCCCAATTGGCACCCAAGGGCATTATTCTCTCCGGTGGCCCCAACTCTGTCTATGACGAAAATGCGCCCCAATGCGATCCGGAGATCTGGAACCTGGGGATTCCCATTCTTGGGGTGTGCTACGGCATGCAACTGATGGTGCAACAGTTGGGGGGAAGGGTGGAGCGAGCGATCGCCGGCGAGTATGGCAAGGCGGCGCTTTTTATTGATGACCCCACGGATCTGCTCACCAATGTTGAGCAGGAAACAATTATGTGGATGAGTCATGGCGATAGTGTCACGGAGTTGCCCCCGGGTTTTCGGGTCTTGGCGCATACCCACAATACGCCAATGGCAGCGATCGCCCATCCCGAGCGGAAACTCTATGGAGTTCAGTTTCACCCAGAGGTGGTGCATTCCCTGGGGGGCATTGCCCTGATCCGCAACTTTGTCTATCACATTTGTGATTGCGAACCCACTTGGACAACTGCTGCCTTTGTTGAAGAAGCCATCCGGGAAGTGCGAGCCAAAGTGGGGGACAAACGGGTGCTCCTTGCCCTGTCGGGGGGGGTAGATTCCTCGACGCTGGCCTTTTTGCTGCACCGTGCCATTGGCGATCAACTCACCTGTATGTTTATTGATCAAGGGTTTATGCGCAAAGGGGAACCCGAGCGACTTCTCAAGCTCTTTCAGGAGCAGTTTCACATCAAGGTGGAGTACGTCAATGCCCGCGATCGCTTCCTTGCCCAACTGGTGGGGGTCACCGATCCTGAAGAAAAGCGCAAACGCATTGGCCATGAATTTATCCGCGTTTTCGAAGAAGAATCACAGCGGCTCGGTCCCTTTGACTACTTAGCGCAGGGAACCCTTTATCCCGATGTCATTGAATCTGCCAATGCCAACATTGACCCCCAAACTGGTGAGCGCGTAGCCGTGAAAATTAAAAGCCACCACAATGTTGGCGGCCTGCCCGAGAACTTGCGTTTTAAGCTGGTGGAACCCCTACGCAAGCTCTTTAAGGATGAAGTGCGCCAAGTGGGGCGATCGCTGGGGCTACCCGAAGAAATTGTGCGGCGGCATCCCTTTCCCGGTCCTGGTTTAGCAATTCGGATTCTGGGGGAAGTGACCCCGGAACGCCTAGAGATTCTGCGGGATGCGGATCTGATTGTGCGGCAGGAAATTAACCGCGCTGAGATGTATCACGACTTTTGGCAAGCCTTTGCGGTGTTACTGCCGATTCGTACCGTGGGAGTCATGGGGGATCAGCGCACCTATGCCTATCCGGTGGTGCTGCGATTTGTCACTAGCGAAGATGGCATGACCGCCGACTGGGCACGGGTCCCCTACGACCTCCTGGAGCGAATTTCTAACCGCATTGTCAACGAAGTGCCGGGGGTGAATCGGGTGGTCTATGACATTACCTCCAAGCCGCCGGGAACCATTGAGTGGGAGTAAATTTGCTGGCAGGGGGAGCGATCAGTTTCCCTGGGAGAGATGGTGGTGTGAGGGATGTGGCATGAATAGTAAATGGACGCTGGCCCTTAGCTTCGGTGCAGGTGTGTGGCTGCCCCTAGGGGCAGCGGCGCAATCTGGGCCACCCCAGTGGCAAATTGAGGCTCGGCCGACAACTCCCCCAACCTTTGAAGTGGTACCAACGGCGGAAACTCCCCCCCAGTGGCAAGCTGGTCCTGAACCCAGTGGCGATCGCCCGTGGCAGCCAGCGACCTCAGAGGAATTGGCGCAACCGGTTTTACCTCCCGTCGCTGAGCAGGCACCGAGACCGGTCATTGCCGAAGAACCCCAGTATCGCATTCCCCCCTTAATGCGTCCGCCTACCCGTCTCTTTAACTTGGAGACGGCCAATATCCTGCCCGAGCAAACCCTTGAACTGCGGGGGGGAATTCGCAACTATGATCCCGAAGTGGCTGGCGGCGGCGGCGGTCTACAAATTTTCTATGGCTCCATTGACTATGCCATCAATCATCGTTTGCAAGTGAGCTTTAGTGGCAATTACTACGACGACCCCTTGGGACGCTTGGTGAATGGGCTACAACCTGACCTTCAGTTTGGGGCGATCGCCGGTGGTTTCAAATATCAAGTGCATCGTGGCAAAAACCTCTCTGTAGCCGTGGCTGGCTCCCTAGAGGCGGTGCGGCTGCGATCGAGCAATTTTCTCTTTACGCCTGCTGCGGCGCCAACAGGGACATGGACGGTGGCTGCTTCACTCCAAGTTCCCCTTACCTACACCTTCAATCCCCAGTTACAGTGGCACTTTACACCAAACCTCACCTACTTTCCCGCCACCATTAACGGCGGGGCAAACTTCTACGACACCAACGTCAACTTTGGCACCGGCATCAGTTGGCAACCCCATCCTCGGTTTAACCTCTTTGCCGATGTGAATATGCCGGTGGGGCCTGGGGGCAATGCGGTGCGCAGTAGTGATGGCGCGATCGTCAACCTGCCCGTGTGGAGTGCTGGTGTGCGTTTCCTCGTGAACCCCTCGGTGAGTATTGATCTGGCAGCAACCAACGCCTTTGGAATCACCCCTGCAAGTCGTACCTTGGCTTTTTTGCCCGGTGCCGATCAAGTGGGCATCATGGCGGGATTAAGCTATACCCCCAATATGGGACCTGATTTTGCTCCCCCTTTTCTGCCCAGTTTTCGCAGCGGGCCGCGGCAACCCCTCACAGATCGCGATCGCCAGCTGCTCCTTAATGGTCTGACTCTTACTTCCCCCAGTACCCTCGATCCAGGTATGCTGTACCTGCGGGGCAATAGCGGCACCACAGGAACCGGTTTTCAGGTGGGCTTTGGGCTGGCCTACGATGCCCAATTGACTGTTGCCATTGAACAGTGGGAGCGCGGCAGAACCCTCATCGAAAACATCAACTACAGTGGCAACCTGCAGTTGGGGCTGGCAGCCAAGTTGCGCTTCCTCGATCAGGCTCAAGGAGATCCCTTTTCTTTCGCCTTTCAAGGCTCATTTAATCGTGGCATTGAGCAGGGAGGGGGTGCGAGTCGTTCCCTAGGGGGTTTGGAACTCGCCTTTATGTATGAGCCAACCAAGAATGTGGCACTGCTGCTGAATCCGAAGTTGGGGATTTTGACGCCCGCTCAAAAAGTGGTGGGTGGCGTTGGGATCGGCCTCAATGTTGAAGTTGTCCGCAACCTCCAATTTATTGCCGAAGCCACACCTGTCTTTGGGCAAACAGGTGTTTACAGTGCAGGATTGCGCTATGTTGTGCCCCAGTGGGGTCTGGGAATTGATCTCTATGGCTCAACGGCAGTTGGCAGCAGTATTCCCAATTCAGGTCTCATTGGTCAAGAGTCCCCAGGGGTAGGGGTTAATCTCCATTGGTTATTTGGCGGATCGCGGTAGTAAGATCACTGGAACCAGCGCCCTTCTGGGTTCCCCGTCTGAGCACTGATGGCTCAGCGGCTCATCAACACCAGCCTCCAAGAGAATCCTACACTGGCTTAGACGTCTACCCAGAGAGCATTCTCCTGCTCTTAGGTCTGCAAAAAAATGCACACCCTAGGATCTAGATAGATGCCCTTCTCATTGCATTGGAAGAGGGCTTTGGTGTGCTCCCAAGGTTTCATCAGGGTATTCTCTTCATCATTCGACTCCTTTAGCACCTCATTAGAGGCTGTGATGAACTGAGACTGTGCTGCCTCCGAGAGATCTGCGCGCACCTCTGGGGAAATGTCCTCTGGACTGGACAACTGCCCCTCCGGTTGACGATCTGTCGGCGATCAGATGAGCGATGCCATATTCTCCTGCAAGCATTTTTCCAGCAGCTTCTTGATGTAGGTGGCCTGGTCCTCCTGCTGGAAAAGAACGTTCCGTGCCTGGAAATCATCTCTGGTTATACCCCCATTCCACCAATGAATCTGATTCAAGGGCGTCCTGGAAATGTCGTCTGGTAGTTTATCCACTTTCTGCCTTATGGGCTTCGACGACAAAGGGTCGGCGCACAAGCAAAAATACACATCGGCGATGTGACTCCTCAAGATGCTTTGATCAATTTCTCTTACTTCTCAAAAGCTGCTGATATGTCCTCCGGTTTCCAATGACCCGGTTCAGCAGCGGGCTGCGTAGGGGACTGTCCGTTGGAAGTGGTTGTTAGATACCCCGTTCAGGCGATCGCCCATTCTGCAGACAGAAGCTCTGTCTGTTTCGCGCACCGTACAATCTATGGTCACACTTTACCGCACGATCTGCACAAGCTCCCGGGCAATCTGTCTGAGTGTAGGCTCGCCGAGCACTTTCACCGCGCTGTCGTTGGTCTCAAGCGCGTCGTAGAAGGCCAGCTCCTCTTCTGACAATTTCAGCTCTTCGCTACGGCGGTCCGCCTCGCGCATCTCTCTTGCCAGCGCAATGAGTTCTTCGATCACCTGCGCTGCTTCGATCGCCCGATTCTGATAGCGACGGAGTGCCTGTTCGAGCAACTCCGCAAAGGAACGCGCCTGGACGAGATTCTTCTTGCGGCGCGTGTGAATTTCGCCGTTGGCTACCCTGCGCTGCCACGTTCGCCGTAGGTGAGTCCAAACACCGTATCCGCAAGCCAGCGCCGGAACGACTCGTTGTCGCTGAACTGCTTAAACAGCTCGGAGTCATCTTGGAGCAGCGCGAGTATCACCCGCTGAAGCGCCCTGTCGTGCTCGATGCGGGCGTTCTGCTTGTCGGAATTCTTGCGGGCATTCTGGTAAGCGGCGTCAGCCGCCACGCGGGCAGGAATCTCCTCGGTGATGAGCTTGCGCACCCGATCGGCGTCGGTCCAGGGTATGTTGCCGAACTGATCGTTAAAAGCCTTGATGATGTTCGAGAGACGGTCGAGCTCCGGTTCGGGCTTGTGCCCACCGCCCCCAGCAGGCACCGGCTCAATCTCGGCATCCGCATCGGCAAGCGCGATCTTCATGCTTGCCTGCTTTTCCACCCGGTAGCTGTCCATGTCAATCGCTGCGAGGATGCCCTTTGCAAGGTCTTCCCCTTTGGGTGCCGGGAGCTTGGGTACCAGAAAGTTAAGGAAGATCGACAGCTTCTCCCACGCAGCATTGGTGTAGGGGAGGATCGAGGACAGAAAGTTGTAAATCCGCAGAAAAGCCTTCGCTTTCCCTTTGAAGTCTACTTGGCCATCCTCGTCGAGCTCTTCCATGTACGTGGCGACGCAGGCGTCGAGGATGGGATCGAGCTGGTCGCGGTCAGCCCCGCTTAGGTAGCGCCGCGCCAGTTCCTCTACTTGCTCAGGCGCGTACACCTGGTAGTTGTCGAGGTCGGCCTTAAGGTTGTGCAGTTTGTTCGGGTCGGTCTCGTCGGCGAGGATGGTCGTGCGGTAGTAGGGCTCGAAGGCCAACCGGATCGTTTCTGGGTCGTTGACGAAATCGAGCACAAACGTATCGTGCTTCTGGGGGTGGGCGCGATTGAGGCGCGAGAGGGTCTGCACCGCCTTGATGCCGGAGAGCACCTTGTCCACATACATGGTATGTAGGAGCGGCTCGTCATAACCGGTCTGGAACTTGTCAGCACAGATCAAAAACCGATACGGGTCCTTCCGGATTTTCTCAGCGATCTGGTTCGAGGGAAAGCCGTTCAAGCTGGCTTCGGTGACCTTCACCCCGCCGTACTCGTGCTCACCCGAGAAGGCCACAATCGCCCGATACGGGCTTTTGCGTTCTTGCAAATACGCCTGGAAGGCATGGAAATACTCGATGGCACGCTCGATGCTTCCTGTGACAACCATCGCCCGCGCCTGCCCGCCGATCTTGCCCTTGGCGATCACCTGCTCGTGGAAGTGGTCCACCATGATCTCGGCCTTGAGGCGGATGGCATGCTCGTGATTCTCGACGAAGCGGCGCAGCTTTTTCTGCGCTTTTTTGACATCGAACTCCGGGTCGTCCTCGATCTTCTTGATGAGTTTGTAGTAGCTCTTCACCGGAGTGTAGTTGGCCAGCACATCCAGGATGAACCCTTCCTGAATGGCCTGCTTCATGGTGTAGACGTGGAACGGCCGGTGCTTGATCGTGCCGTCGGGCTGCGGGTCGGGCGTGCCGAAAATTTCCAGCGTCTTGTTCTTGGGGGTGGCGGTGAACGCGAAATAGCTGGCGTTCGCCAGTAGCTTGCGGGCCTCCATGAGCCGGTTGATCTGGTCTTCGAAGGTCTCGTCTTCGTCCTCTCTTCCCGCCTCCGACAGGGCCAAGCTCATCTTGGCCGAAGTGCGGCCGCCCTGGCTCGAGTGCGCCTCGTCAATGATGATGGCAAAGCGGCGCCCGCGGTGGTCGTTGCCGATCTCGTCGAGGATGAAGGGGAACTTCTGCAGCGTCGTGATGATGATCTTCTTGCCGCTCTCAATGAAGCGCCGAAGATCTCCCGAATGCTCGGCATGCCCCACCGTGGCGCTCACCTGGGCAAACTGTTTGACCGTGTCCCGGATCTGCTGGTCCAGGATGCGCCGGTCGGTCACCACGATAATGGAATCGAAGACGGGCTTGCCGTCTTTGGCAAGGCCAATGAGCTGGTGAGCCAACCAAGCGATGGAGTTGGACTTGCCACTGCCGGCGGAATGCTGGATGAGATACCGCCGGCCTGCGCCGTGCTTCCGTGCATCGGCGAGCAGCTTGCGCACCACGTCGAGCTGGTGATAGCGGGGAAAGATCTGCCGTCGCCGTTTCTTGCCGGTCTTGAGGTCTTTCTCCTCTATGAGTTGCGCGTAGTTTTCGAGGAGGTCGGTAAGGCTCTCCCGGGTGAGGATCTCCCGCCAGAGGTAATCGGTCTTGAGCCCCTGCGGATTGGGGGGATTGCCCGCGCCGTCGTTCCATCCCTTGTTGAAGGGCAGAAACCACGATGCCTTGCCCGCAAGATGGGTGCAGAACCACACCTCGTTGTCGTCAACCGCGAAGTGGGCCACGCAGCGGCCCAGCTCGAAGAGCTTTTCGCGCGGGTTGCGGTCGCGCCGGTACTGCTCGATGGCGTCATGGACGGTCTGTTTGGTGAGGCGGTTCTTAAGCTCGAAGGTGAAAACCGGCAGGCCGTTAATGAAGAGCACAAGATCCAGCGCCCGCTGCGTCTCGTCGCGGCTGTAGCGGAGCTGGCGCGTGACGGTGAAGCGGTTCTGCTCATAGAGTGCCCGCGCTTGCTCATTTCCGGGGGAAGGCGTGCCGTAGAACAGCTCGATGCGGTGCGGCCCGTGCTGAACCCCGTTGCGCAATACGTCCACCACCCCGCGCCTGCTCACCTCGCCCTGAAGGCGCGCCAGAAACTTCCGCCGTGTGGGGCTGTCGTTGTCGAGATCGAGCGCGTCGGCGACCTCAGGCTGCGTCGCGCGCAGAAACGCCGCGAGCTGAACCAGATCGACGCAGTACTCTCGGTCATAGTCGGCCGGGTCCCCGGGGAGCCAACCTACGCCGCCATAGGCTGCCTTAGGCTCAGCCACTACCGCCGGGGTGCCAGCAGTCCGGGGCGCACAGTCGCTGCCCGTGAGTGCCCGGCAGATCAGAGTTTCGAGTCCGGTTTCGCTGGTGTCGGTAGGTTTCATGGTACTTCGTTCGATAAACGATTGAGCAAAGCCACGACAAGGCGCGTGAGTGCCTCCTTGTCTTTGGCATGACTTTCCGCCAGCAACAGCGTCAGTGCCACAAGGGTCTCATCCGAAATTCGCCGCATACCATGGGCAGCGTAGAGCAACTGGTTTTTGTCGAGGAAACGAAGAAACAGCGCTGCACCAATGCGTTTGTTGCCGTCAACAAATGGATGATCCTTGACCACAAAGTACAACAAGTGAGCGGCTTTCTCCTCCAGGGTGGGGTAGGCATCCCGACCGAAAACCGTCTGGAACACAGCCGCAAGGATGCCCTCGAGCCGGCCCGGTTCCCGTTCACATCCGAAAAGATCCCCGGCGCCAAGATGAGTTCGCAGCGTCGCAATCAGTTGCCGCGCTTCATCCGCCGTCAGCGGCTGCGCCTGGTTTGTACGCCCCACTACCGCCGCCAGCCGCCCGTGGTCGTAGTCATCGAGCAGTACCAGCGAATCGGCATAATCGCGCACCAGCCGCAACAGGACTGCTGCTTCGTCACCGGTAAGCAGGTGCTGTTCAGTCATGCTTGCCACCACCCGGATGGTTTGGTGGAGCTCCTCCAGCCGACGGACGTTGGCGGTGTAGCCTTTGACCAGGTGCTCGCGCAGCACCTGTGTGGCCCAGATGCGAAACTGGGTCCCACGGTGGGGAATTGACGCGATAGCCGACGGAGATGATGGCGTCGAGGTTGTAGTATTGGGTTTGGTATGTTTTCCCATCTTCGGCAGTATGTGCAAAAATTGCACATACTGATTCCCTCTTCAGCTCTCCACTTGCGAAGATGTTGCGCAGATGCTTGGTGATCACGCTGCGCTCGGTCTGGAATAGCTGCGCCATTTGCTTTTGCGTAAGCCACACCGTCTCTTGCTCCAGGCGCACATCGAGCGCGATGCTGCCATCGGGGGCGCGATAGAGGACGATCTCGCCGCGTGTAGCAGGTTCCTTCGGCGCGGTTTCGGCACGGAGAAAAGGTTTGTCATTCCTCGGTT
This sequence comes from Thermosynechococcus sp. M3746_W2019_013, assembly GCF_015296045.1. Taxonomy (NCBI): domain Bacteria; kingdom Bacillati; phylum Cyanobacteriota; class Cyanophyceae; order Acaryochloridales; family Thermosynechococcaceae; genus Thermosynechococcus; species Thermosynechococcus sp. M3746_W2019_013. Next base: position 48,808 of record NZ_DVDW01000007.1, read on the forward strand.
TCTTCATCGGCGCTGAGTGTTTCAGTGGTTTCTTCGCTTTCGTCGGTTAGAGGGTCGACCTCGTCCTCGGGCGGCTCCTCTGGCAGCTGTGCCGCCACCTCGCGCACGTCCACCTTGCCGGTGACCACATCGGCAATCAAGCGCTCGCGGTATTCGCGCAGGAGTTCGATCTCACGGCGGGCGGCGGCAATGGCGACGTCAATCTTGGCCGTCTTGGCGTCGAGGTATTCGACGATGGCGGTTTGTTCGGGGAGGGGTGGGACGGGTGTTTTCGTCTGAAGAAATACAGACGGAGGAATGGTATTTCTAAGCCCTGTGTACAGGGGCGCAAGGAGCTTGCGGTCATCCATTGCAATGTAGAAACGCTCAATGAACTCCCCGCGGCATCTACCAAGTGGCTCGAAAATCGTATAGGCGCCGGTGATCATGCCAAAGTAGGGCGAAAGGCCAACCGTACGCGGTGTCTCGGGGATATCGAATAGACAGAATACCAAATCCCCTGGCCGCACTTCCTGGCTCGTACCGAGATCCGCAGAAAACTTGCCTTTGAGCATCGTGAGGTCACGGACGATGATTCCCTGTTTCGTCAAGGACAACATTTGATACTCAGAGTGCCGACTTCCAACAAGCTTCTTGCGTTTTTTTAGCAGCGCTCGATTCGGAACCATCTCCCAATGCTCCGGCACCTCGCCCAGCCACGGCACGCCGGAGTCTTTGTAGGCGGGGTAGGGCTGGCCGGTGCGGACATCAATCTTGCCGGTGACGGCCTGGTGGATGAGGGCTTGCTTGTACTCCTCCAGCAGCTTGATGAGCTTCTGCTTGGCGTGGATGTAGCGCCGTATCCGTCGGTCCGCCCAGTCCAGGAAGCGGACGATGGCGGTTTGTTCGTGCAGCGGAGGCGATGCGATGGGTACAGCGCCAAAGTCGGGTGTGTAGAGTCGGTTGAATCCACTGCCGATGCCTTTAGATCGTTTGGCGAATTCATCAACCAACGCAGGAGTCTTGAAGAGGGCCTCGAAGTAACGGACGTCAATTGGTCCCTTCGGCTGGAATACACTGTAGTCAGGACTTATGACTCCCTCTATGCCCGAAACGGCGAACATGCCAGACCAAGCCTGCATGCGATTCATGATCAGGTCTCCGGACTTGCAGACCTTGTAGTTTGATAGATCTTCAACGCTCGCGATTCGGTTTGAAGCTTCCGCCTGTGGTACAATTCCCCGTTCTCGTGTTAGTGAAAGAAGCGGACTCCTACGATCACCATTGCGTTCATCCGTCTCACGGAACAAGGTTTTGATCCGCCGGACCTCCCAATGCTCTGGCACCTCGCCCAGCCACTCTACGCCGGAGTGTTTGTAGGCGGGGTAGGGTTGGAGTCTGTTGATCATCCCAGCACCTCGAACCAGCGTTTGATGCGAAGGGCCATGAGCCGACGCCGCTCAGCCAGGAACGTTTCATAATCCGGCACCTGACCGCTAAGCAGGCTTATGGGCAGGCAGTTCTCCTCGAAGTTGCGCTTCAGCGTTTCAGGGTCGGTGATGCCGCCGTATCGCTTGGGGCCGCCGTTCACCTGCTCGGCGATCTCCTTGAAGTAGACCTCCGGTGGCTTGTCGCCGATGGCGATGTTGACTTCGCTTTGCGCCATGACGAAATTGGCGATCTGGTTGTAGCGACCGCGGTTCATCCCCTGCTGCTGAAGGTACCGGCGCGGGAAGATGTGGTGCTTGTCGCCGCGGTTCAGCAAGAGGTCGCGGACGGTGATGTCCTTGGAGAGGAAACCCTTGTCGCCAAGCCGTGCCTGGGCAGCCAGATAGGCGATGAAATATGGCGACTGGGCCGAGGACGTCTCCATGAGCTGAGGCAGCATTCCGGTCCAGAAGGTGTCCGGCAGTTCGCTTGCGATAATGGCTTCAGCGTAGTCTCGCAGCCCTTGCGTCTCGATCTGGCGGATGTCGAGGTCAAAAGCTGTATCGGGGCTGCCAGTGTAGCGCCCCGTGAGGATGGACATCGCATACCAGCGCCGCACCAACCGCTCGATGTCGTCGGGCGGGAGACCCTCGCGCCGACCGCGGAGGTAGACAATGTAGGCAAAGTTGACGGCGTTGCGGGAGGTGATAAGGTCGCTGGTGACAAAACCGACCGACCGCAGGATCATGGTCAGGCGATCGAAGTGGGTCTTTTTCATAAAGGCGAGGATGCCCGATTTCAGTTTGGCAAAAGACTCCTCAGCGGTGGATTCTTCGTACTGCTTGGTCTCGAAATTGCGCCCGGAAAGCAATGCCACCAGGTCCTGCAGCTTGCCGCGGCCGAACTCGAAGGTGAACGCCACGCGCAGCACATCCGTATAGGTGGGGTCGTAAAGGGCGTCGTTGACATCCCTGAGCCAGCGTATGGCCGGCCAGAACTCGGACCTTGCGAAGTCTGGATCGCCTTTTTCGATCTTCGAGGCGAATTCTGGAGCCACGGCCAGGTGGCAGAAGTAGTCAATCGCCTTGCGCATCAGGTTGCCGCCGTATCTTTCGTTAACGGCGATCTTGGACATGGCAAAGTCGGCTTGGGAAAGCTCAACACCCGCCGAGTTCACGCGGATGAAAATTTCGGTGACTGTCTCGATGTCGAGATCCTCCGCGAGCTCAATCAGGCCGATATGGTTGTTGACAATCTTTTTCAAACGTTCGAGTACCCGGCCGATTTGCTTTCGGTCGGTTTCGGGGTTGCGCTTGACATAATCGTCAACAAAATCACCTAAGTAAGCATCGGGGGCAAATAGGTGGCTGAGGTCAGGAATCCATGCCCTGTCCTTAGCGATGGCGGAGTTGTGGACCTCGAAGCGCTCCTCCCCAGGGTGGAAGGCGATGCGGATACGCACTGTCTCATAATCCTTCGTCAACACCTCATGGCCAAGCAGGGCCGCCATCAGCGCCGTGACCCGTTGCTGCCCATCGATGAGGATACGCTTACCCGCCGAGATAGTACCGTCCTTGAGTCTGAGGTTGGGATTGCGCCAAGCGATCAAGTAGCCCACCGGGTAGCCCTGGTAGAGCGAGTCGATCAGGTTGCGCACCTTGGTCGAGTCCCACACGAAGGGCCGCTGAATTTCCGGTATGGCGATCTCGCCCGATTTCACCCAGGTCAGCAGGGTTTCAATGGGGTGCGGGGTGACAGAGTAACGTTGTGTCGCCATTATTCGCGCCCTCCCAAAATCTCATTCAGCAGCCCCTCCGCCTCCTTCTCCACCGCCATAAGATCAGCGCGGATCTCCTCCAGAGTGCGCAGGGCCTTGGGCTTGTAGAAGTAGCGGTTGAAGTTGATCTCGTAGCCGATCTTGACGCTGGCCGGGTCGTACCAGGCATCCGGCGCGTAGGGCAGCACCTCGCGGCGCAGGAAGGCTTCGATGGCCGCGCGCTGGTCTTCCGGCCCCGGCAGGTAGCCGGGCTGGTGGCAAGCCTCGCATTCGAGGAACGGGATCTGCTCGGTGTCGCGCAGCTCCGTGTCCGGCTCATACTCCACCACGCGCGTCTTGCCGTGGAGGGTGACCTCAAACAGCCCGCGCAAAGGATCGGGCGCGGTGCCAGGCTTGTGGATCTTCTTGATGACTGGCGGCGCGTCGTCGGCGCGCTCAGCCGTTTCCCGCAGCGCCTTGATCTCCTTGGGGGTGTAGGCGCGCCCCGGGTCAATCCCTTTCAGGCGCAGGGGGCGTTCCACCGTCACCTTCCAGTAGCCGAAGGCGGCGTTGGGGAAGATCCTGGACTGCTCGCTCTCCTCGAATTGGAGGAAGGTATCGAGGATGCGGCGGATGTCCTCTTCGGAGAGCTCGCAGTTCTTCTTGCCGAGGTTCTTGCGCAGGGGCTTGTACCACTCCGTGGCATTGATAAGCTGCACGCGGCCTTTGCGGTGCTCGGGCTTGCGGTTCGTGAGCACCCATACGTAGGTGGCAATGCCGGTGTTGTAGAACATGTTGAGCGGCAGCGCAACAATGGCCTCGAGCCAGTCGTTCTCGATGATCCAGCGGCGGATGTTGCTTTCGCCCTGGCCGGCGTCGCCCGTAAAGAGCGATGAACCGTTGTGCACCTCGGCGATACGGCTGCCGAGCGGGGTGTCGTGCTTCATCTTGGAGAGCAGGTTCACGAGGAACATGAGCTGGCCGTCGCTCGAGCGGGTGACGAGCGACAGCTCCTCGCCCCGGTGCTGCACGACAAAGCGAGGGTCCCGGATGCCCTCCTTGCCGCCCATGCGTTCCAGGTCGCTCTTCCAGCTCTTGCCGTAGGGCGGATTGGAGAGCATGAAGTCGAAGGTGCGGCCAGGGAAGGCGTCGTTGGACAGGGTCGAGTGTTCGGGCCCGCCGACGATGTTGTCGGCGGCTTCGCCTTCGCCCTTGAGCAACAGGTCGGCTTTACAGATGGCGTAGGTTTCGGCGTTGATCTCCTGGCCGAAAAGGTGCACGGAGACCTGTTTGCCGCGCTCTTTTGCCAATTGCAACAGGATTTCCTCGGCCACGGTGAGCATTCCGCCGGTACCGCAGGCGCCGTCGTAAAGGAGGTAGGTGCCATCGGTGATCCGGTCGGCAATTGGCTCGAAGATCAAGCGGGCCATGAGCCGCACGGCGTCGCGTGGGGTCCAGTGCTCGCCCGCCTCTTCGTTGTTTTCCTCGTTGAAGCGGCGCACCAGCTCCTCGAAGAGGGTGCCCA
>NZ_DVDW01000062.1:0-52917 GCF_015296045.1 Thermosynechococcus sp. M3746_W2019_013
TTACACTAGTTTATTGGGTCAACTCCTTGATTAGGAGGTTGCCCATTTCGCGACAGCCCACAAGCGTGCAGCCCTCTGACATTAAATCGCCAGTGCGGTAGCCTTGATCTAAAACGGCAGTAATTGCCTCTGCGATCGCCTGCGCTGCCGCTGGTTGGTTCAGACCATAACGCAGCATCATTGCCGCACTGAGCACCATGGCGAGGGGGTTGGCTTTGTCTTGGCCGGCAATGTCGGGGGCCGAGCCATGAACCGGTTCAAACAGACCCGGCCCCGATTCCCCTAGGCTGGCGGAGGGAAGCATGCCAATACTGCCGGTGAGCATGGCAGCAATATCGGAGAGAATATCACCAAAGAGGTTACTGGTCACAATCGTGTCAAACTGTTTTGGGGCGCGCACCAGTTGCATTGCGGCATTGTCCACATAAAGGTGCGTTAGTTCCACATCCGGGTACTCAGCACTGAGGGCCGTCAGGCGATCGCGCCACAGTTGGGAAACTTCAAGGACATTGGCCTTATCCACAGAGCAGAGTTTGCCCTGCCGTTTGCGAGCGGTTTCAAAAGCAACACGGCCAATGCGATCAATTTCCGTGGCGGTATAGGCCATCGTATTCACCCCTCGCTGCTCACCCGTTTCGGTGGTGAAAATACCGCGCGGTTGACCAAAGTAAATGCCACCCGTCAGTTCGCGCACAACCATGAGATCCACACCGGCAATCACTTCCGGCTTGAGGGAGGAGGCATGGAGCAGTTGGGGAAACATTTGGGCGGGGCGTAAGTTGGCAAATAAACCTAGGCCAGATCGCAGGGCAAGTAATCCTGTTTCCGGGCGCAGATGACGGGGTAGGCTATCCCACTGGGTTCCGCCAATGGCAGCTAAAAGCACGGCATCACTTTGACGACAGGTTTCCAGCGTTGCTGCTGGCAAGGGTTCCCCCATAGCATCAATGGCGCAGCCCCCCACAAGGGCAGGAACAAAGTCAAAGTTCAGTTCAAAGCGAGGGGCGATCGCCCGCAACACCTCAAGGGCAACAGCCGTAATTTCTGGACCAATACCATCCCCGGCCAAAACAGCAATGCGATAGGTGGTTGCCATGCCTGTCTCAAAATCACCGATCTTCTAATCTACACCAGCAGCGGTCTTCCCTTGAGGCTATGGGGAGAGATAGCCATCCGGTAAAATCGCCTCGCTCATATCTACGGCACTAAGATCAACACCATTGAGGCTGGCACCGGTGAGAATCGCTTCAATGAGATTGGCTCCCCGGAGATCCGCACCGCTGAGATTTGCACCCATCAAGTTGGCGCCAATGAGAATGGCAGAGCTGAGATGGGCTCCCCGCAGCAGTGCTTGAGCAAGGCTCACCCCCCGCAAATCAGCTCCAACAAGATTGGCTTTGTCTAGACAGGCATGACGTAAATTGGCTTCTTTGAAGGCCACTTCGCGGAGATTGGCTTCCTCAAGGCGAGCACGACGCAGATTCGCTCCGATCAAAATCGCCCGCTCTAGATTGGCCTGCTGCAAATTGGTGCCACTGAGATTGGCGCCCCGTAAATTGGCCTGCAGGAGTTGACTTTCCCGCAACACCGCATCCGTGAGATCGGCACCCCGCAGGTAGGCTTCAGTTAAGTTGGCACGGCTGAGGTTGGCACGCTCAAGTTCAGCAAGGGTCAGATCCGTGAGCGTCAAGTTGGCATCCCGCAAAATTGCTTCACTGAGTTGAGCACCGGTGAGATTGGCCTCACTGAGATCGGCATTGGCAAGGTTGGCACGGGTCAGATCTGCCCCTGTCAGGTTGGCCTTGCGCACAGACACCCAGCGTAGATCGGCACTGATTAAAATCACACCCCGCAGATCAGCCCCCCGCAAATCCGCTTGACTGAGATTCACACCAGTAAGAATTGCCCCCCGCAAATCGGCCCCTTGCAGATTCGTACTCTGGAGGGCAGCATCGGTGAGGTCGGCCCGGGAAAGATCAATGCCCGTTAGAATACAGCGGCTCAGGTTAGCACGGCGCAAGCGTACCCTCGCAAAGTCGCGATCGCCAGCGCTATAGCGTTTCAGTAAAACATCAGGTTCCACAGTCGTTGAGTCACGTCCTTAAGTAGCAGCTCCAGGTCTAGTTTCAGGGTTCCCCCAGCATTCGCTGAACCTACGGGAGTGAAGTGGGTTTTAGGCGAATTCGAGCGATGTAGTGGGTAAACCGATTATCCCGCACATGACTGGTGATGCCTAGGGCAGCAAAGGGTTGGAGCGATCGGACCACCTCAGGGGCCAGTTCGGGCAAGAGTAAGTTATTTTGCAATGACCCCAGGTTACTCAAATTCAGGTAAAACTGTGTGTCCTTGGGCTGGGGAAGTACCGCACGGTAAAGGGGAGAGTCGGCAAGGGAGCGCTCAGGCCGGCGACTCATATCCATCAGAGGACCGAGTCCCAAAAAGAGGATCTGGTCATTGAGCCAGCCGTGCTGCCCCACCGGCAAACCCGGGGGAATGCGCCAAGTAATGAGGGGTTGGGGGTCTGTTGCTGTTGGTTGCACTTGCCACCGCAGGCGATCGCGAATTTGGGTATCGAGTTGGCTAAGGGTTTGGCTGGCTTGGGGGCGATTGCTCGTCTGAGCCAGAAAAAGCAAACTAGGGGCATTTCCTAGGTTGGGAACGGGCACAAAGGCAGCGGCAAATTCACCATCCATCCAAGGCACAAAAGTCTGTTGCCAATCGAGGCCAGTGAGATCTTTAACCGTGCTGGCGATCGTTGCTTTGACCGAGGCGGGGGTATTCTGCCATAAATGCTTGAAGGAGCCTGTACTGTAAAAAGCAAGGGTTGTTTCAGGCACAAGACGGCTGAGTTCACGGCTTTGACCTTCCCTGACTAAGGCTTGATTCTGCTCAGGGCGCCAAGTCACTGCCTCCACTGCAATTTGCTCAGGAGTCATATCTGCGGTGAGCACGATCCCTTGCGGTTCCCGTGGCGGCTCAGGCAGATTTCCCTCAGGAGCAGCCATCTGACTGGCTAAAAAGGTGGGCAAGTTCAAGTAGAGTTCCACCAGGGGGCGGTGATTGGATAAGCCTTTGATGGCCTGTTGATAGGTGGGCTGACTGGCAATGCCGTTGTTGGCTTGGGCAGTGGCAATGACTTGTTGCAGGGCGCTCTGGTGCTGACTCCAGACGATGTAGGCGTGGTCTTGATGCTTGAGGAGAGCGATCGCGCCACTGTGGGGGTCAGGGAGAATTCCCTTGGCTCTAAAAATTTTCACCCCATTGATTTCTGTGACTGGGTCGCCAATCACCCTTTGCAGGAGTTGCTCCCCCATCGGTACATTCAGCGTTGGCACAACCCAAATGTAGGGCGGCACTGGCGATTCCTTGACCGATGCCGGGGTAATGGGCAGCAGCACAAGGGTGGCGCGATCGCCAATCAAGGGGCGCACGTCCTTGAGGTAATCCAATTGCGCCAGATTCACCCCCTCTGGCGAGAGAGGATCATAGGTGGGGTTCAACCACGGCTGGGCTTGTAGTAGGCCACTTTTGACAAGGGCTTCCCAAGGCTGGGGATCCGTGGGTAAGGTGAGGGTCAATAGGGCATTATTGGGGGCGAGCGCCATTCCAGGGGCAATTGGACGTTGACTGAAGCGTTGCCATAGGAAAACCCCGGCCGCAGCGGCTGTCCCGACAATGACCACGGCGACACCACCCACCAACCAAGGGCGAACTCGAAGGCGGGAGCCCACAGAAGGCTGCGATTGTGTAGTCATTGCCTTTCTCCAACGGGATTGTAAAGGGTTGTCCGCTGTCGCGGGGTTCGCCCCAAGGAGTGAATCGCTGCCACAAGCTCCCCTGGACTAACCCCCATGCCCCCCTGTGCTCCGGCCACTGATGTAATATGTTCTTCCATCAAGGTTCCCCCCAGGTCATTGCACCCCCAGTTCAGAGCCATTGTTGCCCCCCTAAGGCCTAGTTTGACCCAACTGGGCTGATGGTTGGCAATCCACTGCCCTAAAAAGAGCCGCGCCACTGCCGTCAGCACCAATGTCGGTAATAACTGCGGTTGGTGGCGTCCTACCCATTGTCGCATTGCTTTGGGGGCAAGTTCCCCAACGTAGGGCAGCAGGATAAACTCGGTGATACGGGCGGGATAGTTGTGTTCTAAAGCCTTTTGCTGAAGTTGCTGTAGGTGTTGTAGGTGAGCCACTTGATCCGCTGGCGTTTCAATATGGCCGCAGAGCATCGTACTGGTGGTCCACACCCCCAAGCGATGGGCCGTCTCCACAATCTCAAGCCAAGTGGCGGTGTTAATTTTCTCAGGGCAGATTTTTGAGCGCACGGCATCCACCAACACTTCCGCCGCGGTCCCGGGCATGGAGTCTACCCCAACTTCGTGGAGGGCGGCAATCACTTGGGCATAGGAGCGGCCATCCTCACGGGCAATGAATTGAATTTCTTGGGGCGAAAAGGCATGGAGATGGATCTGGGGAAAGGCTGTTTTAATTTCCCGCACCAGGCATTGGTAGTAGCGCAAACTGGAGCCGCCTTCCTTGGCGGCCGGATTGAGTCCCCCCTGCATACAGATTTCTGTAGCCCCTTGGGCAACTGCATCAGCCACTTTGCTCAGTATCGTTTCAATGTCGAGCCAGTAGGCATCCCCAGCGGTGGCATCGCGACGAAAGGCACAAAAGGCGCAGTGTTGCTCACAGATATTGGTGAAGTTGATGTTGCGGTTAATGACATAGGTCACAGTGTCTCCCACCTGTTGCTGGCGCAGGCGATCGCTAGCAACTTGCAGTGCCCTCAGCGGTGGGGGCAATGGTTCTTGAGGATCGCTGGTTGCAGCTATGGGAAGGGCGGTTGTCAAAAGACTGAAGGCCTGCTGGGCAGAAATGCCATTGTTAGTCAGAACCTCCTCTAGCTGGGCGATCGCCACTATGGTGTGCATAGGACGGACTCCACCTTCAGGACATTGGGGCAGCACTTTTATAGCTTAACCCCACTTCTTTTCTAAAATATGGAAAACGAGGAGGGGGTAAGGGTGATGGCAGCAGAAGCGGTGGGCATGGTGCAGGTCTTGGGGTACCCGGCAGCCCTTGCTGTAGCCGATACATTGGTGAAAGCCGCTCAGGTCACCCTTGTCAGTTGTGAGGGGATTGGTGCAGGCTACTGGACAGTGGTGATCCGGGGAGAGGTGGCGGCTGTGAATGCGGCGGTTCGAGCAGCGCGATCGCTCAGTGGCCAGGCAGTGATCTCTCATCAGGTGATTGCTCGTCCCGATGGCAATCTGGAACAGGTGCTGCCCATCGGTGTCCCTCACTTGCCACCTGAGGATTTTCTGCTGTGAGGCGGGCAGCCTATCCGCAGCCCTCCTCTATGCACTTAACCCTACTTACTTAATTAACGCTCTATCATTACTGGGATGCCTGCAGTTGCTTCACCTGTTCGGGAGTGAGAATTGTTAGCATTTCAACACGGGTATCCTGCATCACTTTCGACAACTGTGTTTTTTGATCGGGGCGCAGGGCAACCAAGTTCATCGCTTCACCGGTGGATTTTCCCTGTTTGATGGCGTTGCGAAAGATGCGCTGTTGGTCGCGATCCAGGATCTTGAGGATGCGATCGTTGGTGCGCAGTGTGAGCCGCAGTACTGCCTGTTTTTGCTCAACACTGAGATTGAGTTTTTTCATTTGCTCAGCGGTCAGTAGTCCGCCACTGGTTTGAGCCACAACTGGGGGGGGAATGGTTGCGCCACTGATGCCTACCCCAAGGGCGATCGCCACCATCCATCGCTGAATATTCTTTTTCATCCCTAGGCCACTCCTGCTACGATTGCTATCCCCATTCTAGGCGGTCCAGGCAGGATGATTAAGGAGAGCATTGAGTACCTGTACGCCCCGCAGCTGATTGGTCAGGGGTAAATGTCCACGGGGGGCACTCAAATCCCAGATAAATTCACTGGGATAGCGCGGCCAGCGCTTACCCTGCCGCCAGCCAATTTTCTCCCAAAGCCGATCCCAGTTTTGACCACAACCCAGCCACAGTTGCCGCTGCACTGAATAGCCAAAGCGGCCTAGGGAAAAGGCCAGCCACAACTGATCAATGGTCTGCAAATCCGCGATTGGCAACTGCTCCACTTCCGTGAAGTAAAGCCAGCGGCGTTTTTGAGCCAGTGGCCCGGCTAGTTCACAGAGTTTTTGCGTCGTCAGGCGATCGGCCGCTTCAAATTTTTCGGCCACCAGAAGTTCAGCCAGTTCTTGATAGTCCACCCCGCGATCGGAGCGCAGCGGAATCACCCCTTGGGGATAGTGTTGTTGTAAAAAGGCTTGAACAGAAGCTTCTGGGCTCTGGAATAGAAGACGATAAGCTTGACCGCGAATCCAAGGGGCGGGTGGGGGGGAAAAGGTGGCACTGTCTTTGAGGAACTCCTGTAGGAGGTGATAACCTTCACTGCCTGCCGTACTCAGGGTGGTAATGGCGGCCAGTTGGGACTTTTCGTTACCGTTGTACAACTGCTCCCGTAAATCGGCTAAGGCTGGTTCTGTGGTGACCATGCGCTCGGTGACTCCTCCCCATGCAACTCTAAAATGCGTTGGACAATCGCCGTTGTTGAACTGGGAACCTCTACTTGAATGAATTCAATGCGACCACCATAGCGCTGCACAGCCGCTGCTTCTGGTAGGGTCTCCAGTTGGTAATCGCCCCCCTTGACGTAGATCTCCGGTTGGAGAACCTCGATCAGGGTTGTGGCAGTGCGATCGCTAAATAGCACCACCGCATCTACTGATCGTAAACTAGCAAGCACCTCTGCCCGCTGCTGTTCGGGAATAATTGGCCGTTTTGGCTTGAGGGCTGCCACCGAGCGATCGCTATTCAAGCCCACCACCAAGCGTTTGCCCAGGGCACGGGCTGCCCTTAGATAGCGCACATGACCCGCATGGATCAGGTCAAAACAACCATTGGTCAATACCAAAGGACGCCAATCTTGAGGCGCAGCATTGATAGCAGCAACAAGGGTTTCAAGGGTGTAAAGGTTCAGGGGACTTCTCCTAGGAACGCTAACTGAGTGTGCCACGAAATAGCCCTTGGGGGCGCACTAAAAGCACCGCCATCATGATCACGAGGGCAACAGCCAGCTTGTATTCAGAAGGGATTATTAGTGTACTCATCTCTTGAGCAACACCAATAATCAAGGCGCCAGCGATCGCCCCGTAGGGATTGCCAATGCCACCAAGAATCACACTGGCAAAAAGGGGCAAGATCAAAAACCAACCCATGGTTGGCCGCACAGCGGTCATCAGGCCATAGAGACCCCCAGCCGCCCCCGTGAGCACCCCTGCCAAGAGCCAAGTACACAGCACCACCCACTCAACATCAATCCCAGAAACCCGCGCCAAGTCGAGATCATCAGCTACAGCTCGCATGGCTTTGCCTACCTTGGTGCGTTGTAGGAGCAAATGCACAGTGGCGATCGCCACCACCGCCAAAATCATTACAATCACCTTCGAGTAAATAATTTTCACACCCCAAAAATCAAGGGCAGGCATGACTGGTAGCCGATAGGTTTGGTTTTCACTGCCCCAAAGGAGAATCACGGCATTGCGCAGCAGAAATGAAAGACCAATGGAAATAATAATCAGAGTTGTTGAGGTTGCGCGGCGATCGCGCATCGGCTGCCACAGGAGCTTCTCACTCAGGAGCATCAACCCCGCCGTCCCCAATCCCCCAATCACCATTGAGAGCCAAATATTCAGTCCTGTTGCATTGGCTACCAATGTCAGGTAGGCTCCCACCGTCATGAAATCACCATGGGCAAAGTTGGGCAGGCGCAAAATCCCAAACGTGAGCGTTAAACCCACGGCTGCAAGGGCAATAATACTCCCCACCGCCAAGCCATTAACAAAAAGTTGAATCAGTTGAATATCCATGAACGATTGCGACTAAAATTTTAGGAAGTGCAAAGTGGACAACGCCTGTTCATAGAATAGCGATCAGAGGAGTCTTTTCAGGATACCTTTTTCTCTGATCAAGAAAATTACTCTTCTCTGAGAAAACTCAAAGTTAAATAGTAGATTTTATCACGCCTTAAACTAACAAAATGTAGCGATAATAACAAATAATAGTACGGATTTCCGAAGTTTCAGGTAGGGATTTACCCCCTTGGTCTTTCTCAATGAGATTGCGTACCGTTGAGGCAGCCATGCTACTGAGTCAATCGCGCGATTAGCATCAAGGCATCGGTGACGAACCGTATTGTTCGAGGAGGCTTGTATGCGCATTGCTCAAATTGCCCCCCTGTGGGAACGGGTACCGCCGCCAGCCTACGGGGGTGTGGAGTTGGTGGTGAGTCTGCTCACGGAAGAATTAGTCAAGCGAGGGCACGAGGTCACCCTGTTTGCCAGTGGTGATTCAATTACCCAAGCCGAATTGGTTTCTACCTATCCCCACGCCATTCGCCTTGATCCCAATGTGCAAGAATATGCCGTCTATGAAGCTCTTCAACTGGGAGAGGTCTTTAGTCGCGCCGATGAATTTGATGTCATCCATTCCCATGTGGGCTATACAGCTTTGCCCTACGCCAGTCTAGTGAAGACACCGGTTGTTCACACCCTCCATGGTCGCTTTACGACGGATAATGAGCGCATTTTCAGCCAATATCGCAACCAAAACTACGTCAGTATTTCCCATTCCCAGCGGCAACTACGGGACTTGAACTACCTTGCCACGGTTTATAACGCCATTGCCGTGGAAACCCATCACTTCTATCCCCAGCCCAGCGATCCGCCCTATCTGGCCTTCTTGGGACGGCTTTCTCCCGAAAAAGGCCCTCACCATGCCATTGAAATTGCCAAACGGGTGGGTATTCCGCTGCGGATAGCAGGCAAAGTGGACCGGGTCGATCGCGACTACTTCAAGGAATTGATTGAACCCCACATTGATGGTGAATTTATCCAGTTCATCGGCGAGGCGGATCATCCGACTAAGAATGCCCTCCTTGGGGGGGCGATCGCCATGCTCTTTCCGATTACGTGGCAAGAACCCTTTGGCCTGGTCATGATTGAATCCATGGCAGCGGGTACGCCAGTGGTGGCGATCGCCAAGGGAGCAGCCCCCGAAGTCATTGAGCATGGTAAAACTGGTTTCCTCTGTCACTCCGTCGAAGACTGTGTTGCTGCCGTTGCCCAAGTGCCGCAACTGGACCGCAGGGCCTGTCGAGACTACGTTTGGCAGCGGTTCAGTGTTGAGCGGATGGTGAGCGAGTATGAAGCAGTCTATGATACCGTTGTCGCCAATACCTTTGTCCATAATGGACATCGTAGGGGAACAATTGAACTGCTAGCCAGTTAGGTGTCCCCCTAAACCCTTTGCAAAAGTCTTTCTTTGACCGCTATTCAAAAGGTGTATTTATGCAAGCATTATCAACCCGTACAGCAAAAAATACACTTCCTCGGGCCTTTGCCATGTCCCAGCCGCAGGTACCTGCCCGTCAACCCATTGCCTTGATTTCTGTTCATGGGGATCCCGCCGCTGATGTCGGCCATGAATCCGCCGGTGGTCAAAATATCTATGTACGGCAATTGGGGGAAGCCCTAGCGGCAGCCGGGTGGCACGTGGATATGTTTACCCGCAAAATCCATCCCGATGACCCCGATGTGATTGAGCACAGCCCCCACTGTCGCACCATTCGCCTAGAGGCAGGCCCTCTGAACTATATTCCTCGGGAAAAGCTCTTTGAGACCCTACCCAAGTTTGTCGAAGCCTTCAAGGCCTACCATGCCAAGTATGGCTATCCGCTGATCCACACCAATTACTGGCTCTCCGGCTGGGTGGGTTGGCAGTTGCGTCAGGTATTGAATTTTCAATGGCTACACACCTACCACTCCTTGGGGGTTGTCAAATATCAGGTGGCTTCTGAGCAAGCCCAACGGGATGAAACCCGCCTCATGGTCGAAAAAGCCATCCTTGAAAATGCTGACTGCGTGATTGTGACTAGCCCCCAAGAGGAAGCCTATCTGCGGCGTTGGGTCTCCAAGGCAGGGCAAACACGCCTGATTCCCTGTGGGACCAATTTGAATCTCTTTTACCCCGTCGCCGATGCCCGTACCCAACTGAGTTTGCCGGCCGATGAGCCGATTGTTCTCTATGTGGGTCGCTTTGATCGTCGCAAAGGGATTGAAACGCTGGTGGCAGCAATGGCTCAGGTACCCCAAGGGCGGTTACTGCTTGTGGGGGGGAGTGATCCGCAGCGCAGCGATGGTGCCGAACGGCGGCGCATTGAAGGATTGGTGCAGGAGTATAACTTGGGCGATCGCGTCACCTTTGTGGGACAAATTGACCACGAGCGCTTGGCGGTCTACTACAGTGCTGCCAATGTCTGCGTTGTGCCCAGCTACTATGAACCCTTTGGCTTGGTGGCCATTGAAGCAATGGCCTGTGGGACGCCGGTGATTGCTTCCGCTGTTGGGGGTCTGCAATTCACGGTAATTCCCGGGGAAACGGGGTTACTGGTACCGCCTCAGGATGCTACCGCCTTGGCCAATGCCATTCAACGCCTCTTGGCGGATCCAGCCTGGGCGCGTACCCTTGGGGAAAAGGGTCGCGAGCGGGTGCAAGCCTTCTTCAATTGGGAGGCGATCGCCCTTCAGATGGGGCAACTCTACCGTCAACTCTTTGCCGCCTCCCTGATGGGGAATTCCCCTCGCTTAGAGACGGTTAAAAACACCGCCTCGCTGACAACGGTGACCAAAGCGGCCTTAGCCTCCTAGGCATCTTAAATTGAGTGGCAGAGATCAAGCCGCACTCTCGTGTGGACAGATCACCTCTGCCCTCTACCTAACCCCTGATTGCCCTCGTGCCGAACAATTTGTTAAATTCTAGGGGGTTGTTTATCGTTTTGTATCATTTCTGAAATTTGATGGTGCAGTGGCGATCGCTTTCTCCCCGATGGCCTGATGTTATTCTGGCGGGACTCATTCTAGGCCCTCTATTTGCCCCCTTCTTGGCCGCCAGCAATTTTCTTTTTTTGCCTAAAATTGCCCACATCATCTATACCATGGGCCATCATGTGTGTCCGCAACCGGAAATGGGGTTAATGCTGGCCCCCCCTTGGAAAATGGCCGTGTGTATGCGCTGCTACGGCACCCTTGTTGGAGTTCTCCTGACGCGCTGGTGGATTCAGGGGTCCACCACTGCCCGGGAGTGGTACTGGTTGCCGCAATATGGTCTGGGGGGCTTTTTAGTGGCGCTGGTGTTCATGCTGTTTTACCCCCTAGAGTGGGCACTACAACACTACGGCATTTGGGGCTATTCCAATTGGATTGTCTTTCCCTTTGGGGCGATCGCTGGATTGGGCTTGGGATTACTGATCATGCCTCTGCTATACCCCAAACAGCACCTTGCCACCTCCCGCGAAGGAGCAAACACCGAAATTTTGGTAGCCTCCGATACAAAAATTAACTAGGTCAACTTTCTACCATAGATTGTCGCTGCGGTGCGCCCAATACAGAAGGAGTAACCTATACATGGCAACGCCCCAAGAAATCTTAAATTTGATCGACAGCAAGTACGAGCTCATCGACCTGAAATTTACTGACATGCCCGGCACGTGGCAACACCTGACGGTTCACAAAAGCCAAATCAGTGAAAGCTCATTTACCGACGGTGTGCCCTTCGACGGTTCCAGTATTCGCGGTTGGAAAGCGATTAACGAATCCGACATGGTGATGGTGCCGGATCCGAATACAGCGTGGGAAGACCCCTTCATGAAAGAACCCACCCTGAGCATGATTTGCACCATCAAAGATCCGCGCACCGGCGAACTCTACGATCGCTGCCCGCGCTCCATTGCCACCCGTGCCATTGAGTACTTAAAAGCAACCGGCATTGGCGATACGGCTTACTTTGGCCCCGAAGCCGAGTTCTTTGTTTTCGATGACGTTCGCTACGACCAAAATCAACGGTCTGGCTACTACTACGTTGACAGTATTGAAGGTCTTTGGAACACTGGCCGTGAAGAAGAAGGAGGCAACCTCGGCTACAAAATCCGTGGCAAAGAGGGTTACTTCCCCGTTGCGCCCACAGATACGCTGCAGGACTTGCGCACAGAAATGCTCTTGACGATGGCCAAGTGCGGTGTGCCCATTGAAAAGCATCACCACGAAGTGGCTACGGCGGGGCAGTGCGAGTTGGGTTTCCGCTTTGGCACCCTCATTCAAGCTGCCGACTGGCTAATGACCTATAAGTACTGCGTCAAGAATGTTGCCCGCAAGCACGGTAAAGTGGCAACCTTTATGCCCAAGCCCGTCTTCAACGACAACGGCTCGGGGATGCATACCCACCAGTCCATTTGGAAAGATGGCCAGCCCCTGTTCTGGGGAGACGGCTATGCGAATTTGAGCCAAATTGCCCTCTGGTACATTGGTGGTATCCTCAAGCACGCTCCAGCGCTATTGGCTTTTACCAACCCAACAACGAACTCCTACAAACGACTGGTTCCCGGCTTTGAAGCCCCCGTGAACCTTGCCTATTCCCAAGGCAACCGCTCTGCCTCTGTGCGGATTCCCCTCACTGGTCCCAACCCCAAAGCGAAGCGCCTAGAGTTCCGTTGCCCCGATGCCACGAGTAATCCCTACCTTGCCTTTGCGGCAATGCTGTGTGCAGGTATTGATGGCATCAAGAATCAAATTGATCCGGGTAGCCCCTTGGATGTTGATATCTACGACCTCAGCCCCGAAGAATTGGCCAAGATTCCCTCAACCCCCGGTTCACTTATGGCGGCCCTGGAAAATCTGCAAAAGGATCACAGCTTCCTCACGGCGGGGGGTGTCTTTAGCGAAGACTTTATCCTCAACTGGATTCAGTACAAGCTGGACACAGAAGTCATTCCCATGTCACTGCGTCCTCACCCCTATGAATTTACTCTCTACTTTGATGCCTAGGCAAATGAGCTGCTAGGGTCTGGCATTTAGTGACATCCCACGCAGAGGCACCCATCGGGGGTTGCCTCTTTTATTTTTGCTGCCGATTCTTCGCTGGTAAAGGTGTTGGGTGTGCTTGTGCTTGCCTAGAGCTGGAATTTCTGATAAGTTGGGATGCTACTAAAAATTAACATTCCCACTCTTAAATGTTGTTGATGGGGAATGTTTCCCCTAAAAATTAGGTTGTAGGGTCCCATGCTACGCGCTGGAATTGTCGGCCTACCGAATGTGGGCAAGTCAACGCTGTTTAATGCCCTTGTGGCCAATGCTAAGGCCGAGGCAGCCAATTTCCCCTTCTGTACGATTGAACCCAATGTTGGTGTCGTAGCAGTTCCCGACGAGCGGCTGGAGGTACTGGCAAAAATTTCCCAATCTGCTCAGATTGTGCCGACGCGGGTGGAGTTTGTGGACATTGCGGGCCTGGTGAAGGGAGCTAGCAAAGGGGAAGGACTGGGCAACCAGTTCTTGGCAAATATTCGCGAGGTGGATGCCATTGTCCACGTGGTGCGCTGCTTTGAAGATGAAGATATTGTCCACGTGGCAGGGCGTGTGAATCCTGTCGAGGATATTGCGGTCATTAACTTAGAGTTAGCACTGGCGGATTTAGCCCAGATAGAAAAGCGCATTGAACGCACCCGTAAGGCAGCGCGATCGCAAAAAGAAGCACAGATTGAGCTGACGGCCCTTGAAAAGCTCCTGGGGGTACTCAATGAGGGACAGCCTGCCCGTCTGTGTCAACTTACGGAAGAGGAAGAAGCGGCCATTCGCTTTCTCGGCTTGCTCACTCGTAAGCCTGTGATCTACGCCGCTAACGTTGCTGAGCAGGATTTGGCCACTGGCAATGAATGGACAGCGGCAGTTCAGGAGATGGCAAAGCAGGAGGGGGCAGAGGTGGTGATTGTCTCTGCTCAAGTGGAGGCCGAGCTCGTGGATTTGCCCGAGGGCGATCGCGCCGAGTATCTGGCCAGTCTTGGGGTTCGTGAGGGGGGTCTGCGATCGCTCATTCGCTCAACCTATAAGCTGCTTGGCCTACAAACCTTCTTTACCACAGGACCTAAGGAAACCCGAGCATGGACAATTCCAGCGGGTACCAAAGCGCCCCAAGCGGCGGGCGTCATTCACAGTGACTTTGAGCGGGGCTTTATTCGCGCCGAAACGGTGAGCTATGACGATTTAGTGGCCTGTCAATCCCTGACGGTGGCTAAGGAAAAAGGCCTAGTACGCAGTGAAGGCAAAGACTATGTTGTGCAGGAGGGGGATGTGATGCTCTTCCGCTTTAATGTTTAGCCCCCCCTGATTGGGATTGGATCACAAGCTTGTAGCTTATAACCTTATAACCTTTATAACCTTATAACAATGTTCCTACAATCGGATAAACCAAGGGGGGCACAATTAAGGCCATCGCCACCCCTACGGCTGCGATTGCACTGAGCAGAACCGCACCAGCGGCACAATCTTTGGCAATGCGAGCAAGCTCATGGTATTCTCTGCCGACGGTGAGATCCACAACGGCTTCCAAGGCCGTATTCACTAACTCTAGCCCGATAACCACGGCAATGGTTAGAACAATGACCGCCACTTCAACAGGGGGAAGTTTCAACAGGCCACTGAGGGCGATCGCACTCAGGCCAACTGCTGTGTGGATGCGAAAATTGCGCTGAGTTTGGAAAGCATAGACGACTCCCGCCCACGCATAACGGAAACTATTCAATAGGGAGGAGGCCACACGGTAGGAGCGCTGTCGCAGTAGGGTTGTCCCTGCTGCTTTCTCAGTATAGGTGGCCAGAACTTTTTGTGTCATAACGTTATCCATCACACCAAACATTCCCATCTAAGTATTGACGTTAGATTTCATACACCTTGAAGAAGAAATTTTAAGAAATTTGGTTGTTAATGCCTCCCATTTAAGCACATGCTTTTCAATTTCGTTCCTAGCCAACAGAGCATTTACGGAACATTGGGGGTATAAGACCCACGGCTTCGAGGCACTCGGCCTGCTGAGCTAACATCCGTGCCAGTTGAGCTTCATCGGGGTGATCCCAGCCTAGGAGGTGGAGGAGGCCATGGCAGGCCAGCCAGGTGATCTCTATAGATAGAGTGTGCCCACTTTCTGTGGCTTGCTGACAAGCGGTGTCCCCAGAAATAATAATGTCGCCCAGGTATTCAGGTTCCTCTAGGGGCAGCGGCAGGGCGTCATCGCGGGTGGCAAAGGCAAGCACGTCCGTAGGGATGTCGCGATCGCGATACCGGCAGTTAAGGACTTGAATCTCGGCATCGGTTGTCAAACGCAGGGTCAGCTCATACTCTTTGCCTGCATTTGGTTCCACCATGGCAATCCATGTGTGAAACCACGCTGACCAAGGGAGTGGTGCCACCTCAGCGCTCAGGGAAGGATGGTGCAGTTCTAGATAGACGGTAACCGGCATTGTTTTTTTCTTTGTTTTCACCAACTCCCTAACGGGTGAGGTAGGATAAGCCCACCAACAGCGCCAACAGACCGATAGTAGTGAGGGCAAAATGGGTCAGGGATTTACGTCCCTTACGCACCATGTTCCGCATGGCCAGTTTGACATAACTAGGCTGCGCGGTAGGGGAAGACGTGGGTTTGGGGGACTGGCTCATGGGATTTCACTGCTATCGGCAATCTTTATGAATTTTAACAAAGGGGGCTTGACTTTAGTAGCGCGATCGCGGGTGATGATTGGCCACCGCTTGTACCAGCCCCAAACCAATATAGGTTGCCAAAAGGGCAGAACGGCCATAGCTGAGGAACGGCAAGGGAATACCTGTCACCGGAAATAGGTTCATTGTCATGCCGATATTGACCACCGCTTGGAACATCAACATAGCAAAAAGGCCGATCGCCAGCAGCGAGCCGAAATCATCACGGGCACTATTGGCAATTTGCAATAGCCGCAGCCCAATGAACCAAAACAGTCCTAAAACTAGCAAGCCACCCCAAAAGCCTAATTCCTCACCGATGGCAGAAAAAATAAAGTCCGTGTGCTGCTCAGGGATAAATCCCAATTGCGTCTGCGTCCCCTGAAACAGCCCTCGCCCCCACAGGCCACCCGCGCCAATGGCAATGCGGGATTGGATCAGATGATAGCCCGCCCCCAATGGATCTTTGTCCGGATCCAAGAACATTAAGAGGCGATCTTTTTGGTAGTCCTTGAGAACGCTCCACAGCAATTGCCCCAGCCCTGCCCCCGAAAGATTCAGAACAATGCCGCCGATCGCCCCAATCCAACCAAGGGGAAGATTTTGCCATGCCACAACCCCCATCCCCAATGTCCACAGGAACCACAGCACAAGATTTAGTTCATAGGGCAGCGGTAGGGCAAAGAGAATGGCTGCCACCAAAGGGGAGAGCATCAGCACAATCCAACCCAAACGGGCGTTGGCCCAGTAGAGCATCCCCAAGGTGATGGCAGCAAAGACCAGGGAAGTACCCAGATCGGGTTCCGATAAAATCAATCCCAGGGGCAAGGCCGTTGCCGCAAACACCCGTAGAATGCCACTGAGGCCATTGGCAGGAACCCGCTGCAGGAGGGCAGCCTGGGTGAGGATGATCGAGATTTTGGCAAATTCAGAAGGCTGGAGGTTAAAGCCAGCAATGGGCAGCCAACTCTGGGCACCGTTAGCTTCAACGCCAAATAGGCTCACAGCCAGTAGGAGGAGACAACTGATGCCATAAACCCACCAGTGGACTGAGATAAAGACCGAGGTCGGCACCCGTGCCAGTAGGAAAAGCAAAATTGTACCCACGCCCGCGATTGCCAGATGTTGGAAGCCATCCTTTTCGCCAATGTGCAGCTCAGCACTGTGAATGGCCACTGCCCCTAACAGCGTAATCAACCATACTGCAATTAAAAGTAGCCAATCCATCCCCCGCCAAGGGTAGAGCCAAGCAGACCAGCGGCGTTGCCATAGCCGAGTTGTCCAAAACATCGCCAGATATCCTTCGTTCGCACTAGGCTGGAACAGTGGTGGTTTGATTAAGACTCTCATTCTAGCTTGAGTGGAACTATGCTTCGGTGGCAACCGCATTGGTCAAGGCTTTATAGCCAGAGATAGGGCATACTGAGGGTGAAGCACGCGAAAAGAGCCACCCCTGCTGATATGAGCCTTCCTGCGCCGACTTTGGCTGAATTGCCCCTCCATCCCTATATTGATGGTTCAGGTCGTGTGGCCCCTGATCTCAAGGGAGCGATCGGTCTCTATGCCATTTTTGATGCTGCCGGCAGGGTGCAGTATATTGGCTATTCTCGGGATATACGACTGAGTTTGCTACAACACCTTGTGCGCTGTCCTCAAGGGTGTAGTGGCTATAAGGCGATCGCCATTGAACGTCCCGATCGCCCGTGGCTAGAAACCGTGAAACAGCAGTGGCTAGCGGAATTGGGAACTGTGCCCTTAGGCAACGAGCGCGATCGCCCGCAGTGGGAAAATGCCATTGATGTCAAGGAGCAAATGACCGAGGCCGAACGCGCTGCATGGGCCAGTGCCGACTCACTCACTCAACCAAAGCTGCTGAAACAGGTGGCGCGGCGAGTTGAAGCAGCGATTCTCGAACAGCTACGGCAGCGATCGCTACAGGAGCCGCTGGTCTTTAACGCCAAACTAAAGGAAAGTGGACGGCTGGATCTCAAATGACGACCTCTCCCCCTCTGACCTCTAGCCAAATCTGGCAGATCAATCAACTCCTGCGCCAAGCGGGGCAACGGGCACGGCAACTGGCACAGCAACCCTTTGATGTCATTGAAAAGGGACGGCAAGACTTTGCCACCAGTATTGATCGCTTCTTGGATCGGCTGCTAAGTCAGAAATTTCGTGCTTGGTTTCCTGAAGATGGCATCATCAGTGAGGAAAATGCCGACTCCCCAGCAGTTTTTCAGGAACCGAAAAATCGCTACTGGCTGATTGATCCCCTTGATGGTACTGATGATCTAATTCACCATCGCCAAGGCTATGCCCTAATGGTGGGTTTGCTAGAGCACTACAGTCCAGTGGCGGGTTGGATCTATGCCCCCAATCTGGACCATCTCTACTACGGCGGTAAAGACTGGGGACTCTTTCAAATGAGCAGCGGTGGGCCACCTGTCCCCCTATTACCCGTTTGTCCACCTTCCCCTAATGCCGACCATTGCCCGATGATGATTGGCTATCGCGACTACCGTACCTACGGCGATGCAATTCATCGGGTGTTGCCCCAAGTGGAATTTCGCTTTCTGGGCAGTTTTGGCCTCAAGGTGATTGAAGTAATTTTGGGACGGGCGGGACTCTACCTCTACTTAAATCAGCGGGTTAAGCTCTGGGATACCACAGCCCCCTTAGCTTTGGCAACAGCGGCAGGTTTGGTGTGCACCGACTTGCAGGGAAATCCCTTGCGTTTTGATGCCACAGGTTTACAGGAACAAACCCTGGCCCATCAGCAACCCATTCTCATTGGCTGGCCAGAGTATATCGCTGCTTTGCGATCGCCCCTCATTGAAGCAATTTCGACGGTTGGACCGCCTAGACATGCCTAAAAAAATAATGGCGGCAGTTCCCTTAAGAGGGTCACCGGCGCTGCCACTGCTGCAAGAGCCACCGCCCTAAACGAATCAGCTGTTCTTCAATCCAGAGAAACAGGCGATCGCACCACAGCAGTAGCCGTTCAAACCAGTGGAGTTCATAGCCAATGAGGGCAGCATCCACATCAAGAATCAACTGCTCTGGATTCGGATCGACACTGGTGGCCGCAGTTTCCGAGGGCGATGAAGGAGTGAATGGCGCCGCGGTGCTCCCTAAACTGAGCAGGGTGTCCACGGGAGAAAAGACTGGCAAAGGATCCGTAGCTGCCAATAGGGGTGAATTCGCGGTTGCTACGGCAGGGAGTTGGAATCCTCCTAGCCAGTAGGAGAGTTGAGTCAGCCAGTCTTGGAAGGGGAGCTTGAAGGGATGAAGATGGCGTTCAATCCAAGCTAGGGCTTGCGCCTGTTGGGCAGGGCTGAGGATGTACAGGATAGTGTTATCGGTGCCAATGAGCACCATCTGCTGTGTTTCTAAGAGAGTAGCAATCCCCTGTACCCGCACTTGGGAAAGCGTGTTCTTGCGACCAGAGGGGAGGCGCGATCGCAACCAGCGGACAGCAGCGGCCAAGGGAGATGCTGAGGGTAGGACTAAATCCTCTTCACGGTTACCTGTTAACTGAAGTTGCCCCAGAAAGGTTGCCACCAAACAGGACGGTGGGTTAGAGTCTGCTTTGAGGGATCGCTCCCACCAACGCCAGAACCAGTGATGTCGTCGCCGATACCACTGCCGAACATGCTGATAGTACACTGCCAAGGCGTAGGCAATGTGTTGCTCAATTTGCTGCTGTTCTGTGGGGGTGAAGATTTTCAAGGGGCGGGCAGCCTCATCCACAAGCAAGAGGGATTTTGCGGCGCGATCGCAGGCAAGGTAAACAGGTGGCCGCTGTGCCAAGGGTGCGGCCGCTGAGGGTAATGTCTTGGGTGGGGGTTGAAACCAGCGTTGCCAAGGAGCCATCCAGCGCTGCCACCAAGTTAAGGGGCGAGCAATGGGGGCGATCGCCACTACCCAAGATTGCTCCTCTCCTGGTGTGAGGGACAAAGCAGACATGACGGTCAACAGGGCTTCATCGGCAGGGGGTGTCGCTGTCGGTTTCGGCAGGAGGCGTTGATGCATTTGGGAAACCGTGCCCAACAGTTGGGGAACTCGCCGCTGCCAAAATTGTGCCAGAATTGAGCCAATGACCTGAAGTGTGCCACTGAGGGTGCTTTCAATCTGCCATTGTTGGCGCTGCCACCGTTGCTGCCAACGTTGCCATTGCTGTCGCCAAAAGCTAAAGAAGCGACTCTGATAGGAAACTGCCATAGCGGCTTTGTAGGTAGAGGAATATAAAGCTAGATTACTGTTCTGGTACTATAAATGCTTACTGTATGATTACTGTCAATACTGATCCCGTTTACCCCGCAATCGCGTAAAGGCCTGTAAAGGTGTGGTTGCCCCCACGGCCATCTGAATGGTCCTGACTTCGCAGCGCAAAAAGGGATTTGTCGCCTTTTCAAGGCCAATCGTACTGGGAATCGTGGCTTGCCCTTGGGCGCGATCGCGACAAACTTGGGCATAGCGCTCTTGCAGGGTAGGGTTATCCGCTTCGACGGTCAGGGCAAAGCTAAGGTTCTTTTGGGTATATTCGTGGGCGCACCAGACCCGCGTCTCCTCCGGTAGCTGCCGCAGTTGATTCAATGAGTCCAACATCTGGGCTGGGGTTCCCTCAAAAAGACGCCCACAACCGCCGCCAAAAAGCGTATCACCGCAAAATAGATCGCCCGTTGTCGGCGCATAGTAGGCAATGTGACCGCGGGTATGGCCGGGAACAAAGAGGACGTCAAAATAAGTTTGGCCAAAGGGAACGCGATCGCCCGCCTTCAGGAAGACGGTTTGCTCTGGAATGCGGCCTTGATCTTGGCGGCTGCCGTAGACTGCGATATCCGGGAAGCGCGATCGCAGGGCACGATTGGCACCCACATGATCCCAATGGTGGTGGGTATTGAAAATTGCCCTTAGTGTTGCCCCCAATTCCGCTAATTTGGCAAGGACGGGTTCTGGCTCTGCTGGATCCACCACTGCCGCTGTCCCCGTTTGCGGATCATAGAGCAAAAAAATGTAATTATCCGTAAGGGCATTGAGGCGATAAATCACCATGGCCGTTGTTCCTGCACCCAGCGTCGCCAATTCTTCTGTGCCGCTACCTCATCCATTTTGGCCTCTGCCAAGAAGCGATAAAGAGACTCTTTGGGCATCCATAGAAATAAAAAATAAAGGGGAGCGATCGATTCCATCCCGCAACTAGACGATTTGCCATCTCCCACCATTGTACCGCCATAACTCTGGTACCCCCAAGGCTGCATACAGGCGGTTCTTATCATTCAACATCAGTGTGGGTATCAGTGTGGGTCATGTCCACCGCAATGACCCAATCGGGGGGTGGAGGAATACTCAGATCAATCCTGCAGCCAACCATCCGTGGTTGAGGGTGGATCTAACAGTCATTATCTGGCTCTGCGATCGCCACAGGGTTGTTGAGCGCAGCGATCGCAGCCGCAGCCCTGTTTTCCCAACCAGAATGCGCCAAAATAGACCAATGAACTCACTGGCAAACCCATGGGTGGGGCTTCAAGGGTGCCACGCCCTGCTGCTAAGGGAGGCCCTAGAGGCTAACAGGCCGTTTGCCCGTGGTGGCGGTTAGGGTTGTCGTTGGGCCAGATCAAAAATCTGCTCTATTATCTGATTATCTAAAACTCTCTATGGCTTTGGTATCAGCTTCCTGCCCGTAGCACACAAATCAATCAGTTCACAGCTTTCGCACTGGGGTTGACGGGCTTGGCAAACTGCACGGCCATGGTAAATCAAGCGAATTGACCAGTTTTCCCAATCGGGCTGGGGGATCAGACGCATTAAGTCCCGCTCAATTTTCACAGGATCGGTTTCTTGGGTAAGCCCCAGCCGCCGGCTCAAGCGCTTGACATGGGTATCCACGGTGACTCCGCCTAAAATGCCATAACCGTGGGCAAGAACCACATTGGCCGTTTTACGAGCGACTCCCGGCAGGGAAAGCAAATCTTCCATTACCTTGGGCACTTGACCCCCATAGACCTCGACAATGCGGCGACAGGCACCTTGAATATGGCGAGCTTTGTTGCGATAGAAACCAGTGGACTTGATGTATTGTTCCAACTCTGCCAGGTCGGCTGCTGCAAAGTCTTTGGCATGGCGATAGCGGGCAAACAGTGCCGGCGTGACTTGATTCACCCGCTCATCGGTGCACTGGGCAGAGAGAATCGTGGCCACCAACAGTTGCAGCGGATTTTCAAAGTTGAGGCTACAGGTAGCATCGGGATAGAGGCGCTTAAGGCGGGTGAGAATTTCCAGTGCCCGTTGTTGCTTGGCGCAGAGGCGACGGGTAATAGCCATAGGTAAACTTAGTAAACTTAAAAGAGTTGCTGCACCCAGCCCAAGCCTGTGAGGTTTACGGTGTCCCGCACAATCAGGAACATTCCCAATCCAAGGAGTAGAACCAGCCCTGTTTGCATCACCCCCTCTTGGATGCGATTAGGTAAGGGACGACCCCGCAGCGCTTCTACTACTAGGAAGAGCAGTTGACCCCCATCTAGGGCTGGAAAGGGCAGAATGTTGATAATCGCAAGGTTAATACTGATCAAAGCGGTAAAGGTAAAGAGCTGTTCAGCGTTTGAGCGGGCAATATCTGCCCCCATTGCAACGATCGCCACCGGCCCAGAGACCTGTTGAGCCGCTTGATCAAAATGCTGGAAAAGTTCCCGAAAGCCATCTAGGGTTAGGACAATCACCCGCTGAAACTCCGCCGCCGCTGCCGTGATTAATTTAAGCGGGTTTAAGGTGTGTTCACGGTGAATGTCCGCATGGGGCGCCAGTTGAACGCCAATCCGAGCTTGACCCTCCTCACTGACCTCGGGGGTGACGGTAATCTCTTGGATGTGCCCTTGACGTTGAATCGTCAGTGTCAGGGGTTGCTGCGGATGCTGCTGAATAGCTCGCATTAGGTTTGGCAAGCTATTGGCATCGGCACCCAAGGGTTGGCCATCCACAGCTAAAACTAAGTCCCCCGGCTGAATGCCCGCTTTGGTGGCCACAAGGCTACTTTCAGGAACAAGGGCAGGAATGAGCACACCCTCGTGGTACGTGGCTTGACTAATGCCCATGACCCCCACCTGCACCAGCAGTAGCAAATAGGCAAAGACCAAATTGGCAATCACCCCGGCGCTGATGACAATGGCGCGATCCAAAATCGGACGATTGCTTAGGAGATTGGGATCGTTGGCGGGAACGCCGCTATTGGGGTCATCGTCTGGAAAACCCACGTAGCCCCCCAAAGGAATCAGGCGCAGGGCGTACTCAGTCTCTTTGCCCTGAAATTTCCAGAGGAGAGGGCCAAAACCAATGGAAAAGCGGTTGACATGAATGCCTTGGCTGCGGGCAGCGATGAAGTGCCCCCACTCATGGACAAAAATCAAGATTCCCAAGATGGCGATCGCCACCACGACTGCAACCATGGACATAGATTCAACCCAGTGCTACGCTGCGAACTGTTAACTTTCTCTTATTGTGGCACCGAACTTCCCCCTGGATCGGTGATCTCTCCCCAGACCCCTGCATATTTTCCCAAACTTGTGCGATATATTGCAAAAATGCAACAAAGTGGGATGATAAGTAATTATTCTTAGTGGATACTCCTCGGAGAGACCCATACAAACGCGCTATTTGAGACTTCGACGTTAAAGGGAATTTTCTACAATGTCTTTATTTGACTGGTTTGCAAATCGCCGTAAAGAAACCGCGTTGACACCCATGCAGCCAGAGCGAGAGATCGCCGACGGTCTCTGGACAAAGTGCGAAGCCTGTGGCGTCATGATCTACAGCAAGGATCTGCATAGCCATCAACTGGTGTGTCCAGAGTGTGGCCATCACCATCGCGTCAGCAGCAGTGAGCGTATCCAGCAACTGATTGATCCCCACACATGGCGCCCCCTAGATGAAAATTTGGTCAGTTGTGACCCCCTGCAATTTAAGGATCGCAAGCCCTATAGCGATCGCCTGCGGGAATATCAGGAGAAAACAGGGCTTAAGGATGCCGTACAAACTGGCCTGGGCCAACTCGAAGGTCTGCCGGTTGCCTTGGGGGTGATGGACTTTGCCTTCATGGGCGGTAGTATGGGCAGCGTCGTTGGTGAAAAAATCACTCGCCTAATTGAGCGAGCCACTTGGGAGCATATTCCCTTGGTGATTGTCTGTGCTTCTGGGGGGGCGCGCATGCAAGAAGGAATGCTCAGCTTGATGCAAATGGCCAAAACTGCTGCTGCCCTTGAGCGTCATCGCAGTGCTGGTTTGCTTTATATCCCCGTCTTGACCCATCCCACTGCTGGGGGCGTGACCGCTAGCTTCGCGATGTTGGGGGATATTATTATTGCCGAGCCGAAGGCAACAATTGCCTTTGCCGGACGGCGGGTCATTGAGCAAACGCTGCGGGAAAAACTCCCCGACGACTTCCAAACCGCCGAATTTGTCCAGAAATGTGGCTTTGTTGATGTGATTGTGCCGCGCACCCAACTGAAGTCAACCTTGGCCCGGTTAATCCGTTTGCATCAACCCGTGGCAAGTCGCGTGTCCTCAACCGTATTGCCAAAATCATTCCCCTTGATGGCAATGGCTGAAGAATCGTCATAAAAAACAGCAGCAAGACGCAGAAAAAGCCTGTCCTAGGGCGATGGTTATACAATAGGGGATACCCCTCGCAAGGGGTAATCGTCGCTGTGCTGTCTTTGCTGGCTCACTGCTCTAATGCCTACCGCTCAAACTGATCAAAACCTCAAACTTTGGTGGGGTGTGCTTTATCCTGCCTATCCTGATCACCCTATTTTGGCTGCCCCCAACCGCACTTCTGAGGGAACTGTGTTTGAGCAAGATACCCGTCCCCCTAGTGCTGCTGCGTTTTTTGATCCACAGCAGCGCTACCAACGCTGGGATTACCGCTACGCCTGTGATTTGCCCCAACTAGTGCAAGATCTACGGCCTGAGGAACCAACGCTCTTAGAAACCCTCCGCGAAACGGCTCAGGACTGGGCACAGGGGCTAAATATTCTGGACCCTGGTGTGGTCATTCCCCATTTGCAAGCTCAATACCCTGACCTCAGTGCGGTGGCGATCGCCTACCTTGCCCTACACCTTGTCTATCCCGAAACCATTCCAGCCATTCACGATGCGTGGCTAGATACCGTTTCCCCAAGCAACTTACCGGTCAACTACTGCCATGGCCTTATTCTCGACTACAATCACACTGCGCGCCCTCTGCAAGATGTTTGGCAAGACGACAACATTGCCGATGAGCAGATTTTCCAGTACCTAGAGGACATGGTTGACCTCTGGAAAACTTTAGAACCGTGGCATTGCCATTATTCCTTGCTGACAGTCAGAAACTTAGCCGTCAACCCAGACGATCAATTGTGGCTGCATCAACTGGACTTCACTTTGCCCTTAGGGGAAACTTTTGAGCGACCCACGCCGCCCCCTAGCCTCGTTAGCATCTGGCAAGAGTTATTTGCCCATGCCTCTAGTCGCCGCCAAGCCCTTTTCATGCCCCTGTTGGTCTCTTTGAGTACGGCTCCGCTGGAGAAAATCTCAGAAATTCAGATGTTGCTTGACTCCCTTGCCTCCACCTTGCGCAGTGAACCCGTGTCTGAGGCGGAGACAGGCGAAAGTACGGTCGATCTAATAGAGAAACTGCCAGACATCACCCTCTCACCAGAATCAGCAGAAGAGGATCACACCGCTATTGAGGATGCACCAACTGCCCTCCTACCACGACAACTGGTTCAAGTGGACGTTGCTGCCCACACTGATCCTGGGCGCGATCGCCACCACAACGAGGATTTCTATCTCATCAATCATCGGCAGCAGATGCGCATAACCCCCAACGGTCAACAACTAGAGGTTCAAGGGGTTTATGTTCTCTGTGATGGCATGGGCGGTCACGCCGAAGGAGAAGTCGCTAGCTCCTTAGCCACTAAAACCGTTCATGAATACTTCGAGCAGACTTGGCCGTGGCAGGGAGAACTTCCGAGTGCCGACGAGGTACGCAACGCCATTTACCGTGCCAACGAGGTCATTTTTGCCACCAATGATCAAAAAGCAAAAACGGGCAGTGGTCGCATGGGTACAACACTTGTCATGGCCCTGCTTCATAATTACCATCTCCGCCTTGGTCATGTCGGCGACAGTCGTATCTACCGCTTCACCAAACGCCAAGGACTGCAACAACTAACCACAGATCATGAAGTCGGTCAACGTCTGATTCAACAGGGAGTTGAGCCCGAAATTGCCTATGGCCGGCCCGACGCCTATCAACTCACCCAAGCCCTAGGGCCACGCAATAATGAAGCTATTACTCCTGAGATCATAGACTTAGAGATCTTGGAAGACACCCTAATTCTGCTTTGTTCGGATGGCCTCTCGGATAATCGCTGCCTTGAAACTCACATTATCAGTCATTTGCTACCTATGCTGGACTTCAGTCTGCCGCTCCAGCAGTCCCTTCATCAACTCATCAATCTGGGGAATCAAGTGAATGGTCATGATAACCTGAGCGCGATCGCTATCCGCTTCAAATTGCGCTCCGTTCTCAGCACTCTATTTTAGACTTCTTCTTTAGACTTCTTCCGCAGGGCAGACCTTACTCGGTGATACAGTCGCCCATCAATACCCCAGGCTTGTAGTGCCAAGCAGCCTCACAGGCCAACTACCTATCAAGTCACCCCACATCGTATCCAAAACCAATTTGGGCAGCTTAGTTTTCACCATCTCTTTTGTAACATTGTATCCAGTATAAATATTAGTTTTTTCTAGGAGAAATGCTCTATGGCCTTCCGGGTCTTGGTACGGGTATGGTTCCTTACCTTTATCGGTCTTGTGGGCGTGGTTGCCGCTATTACTGCCGCTCAAAACAACAGCAGTGCTACAGCCCTCCTCAAAAAGATGGAAACACCGGAGGGTTACTGTGACAATCATGAAGGTCAAGGCGCGATTTTCTGTCGCCACAGCGGAGACCGAATCTACGCACAAATTCTTATTACTCCTGGCCCTTATCCTGGACCTTCTTCTCCTGGATCATCTCCTGAACCTTCTTCTAGTGATGCCGGAAAGAGTTTATTGAATCCCATTAGCCCGGTACCACCTCCTTTAGTGCAACCGCCAGTCGGTGCACCACCGGTTTTGTTTCTGCCCACGATTACCTCTTCACTGGCAAATAATAATTTCAGTCAGGTCATCAGTCTTCTAGAGCAGAAAAATACTCAAAGCTTTTTGGCTTACTTTGGGCGTCCTTTAGATGTTCCTGAGTTATTCAGCAAGAAAATTCAAGCAATTCTACAAGAGCAGGCCCTGCAAACGGGGAAAAAACCAGCTGTCATCTATGTCCTCAGCCGTCCGAATCAGACAGATTTACTGGCCATTACACCACAAGGAGATCCCCTTTACCGAGCAGTGGGGGGTGTGGGCCAAGATCGCCTCCTCAAAACAGCGGAAACCTTTACTAATTTGGTGCGGGATCCCCGCTTAGTCAATACCCGCGCCTATTTGCCTGCAGCTCAGCAGTTGTACCAGTGGCTCATTGCCCCCCTGCGGGCAGGCCTGGAAGCCCAACAGATTGATACTTTGGTGTTCATTCCTGACAACGGTTTGCGAGGGATACCGCTGGCGGCACTCCATGACGGCCAAAACTTTTTGGTAGAGCGCTTTAGCGTCGGCTTGGTTCCCAGTATGAGCCTCACGGACACCCGCTATGTGAATATCAAAGAAGCCCGCATCTTGGCTATGGGAGCGTCTGACTTCCCCGACCAATCCCCCTTACCGGCAGTGCCTGTAGAATTACAGCAAGTGGCTCAGGATCTAGGGGGGGGAGCAGTCTTCCTGAATGAGGCCTTTACCCTTGCCAATTTTAAGAAACAGCACCGTCAGGGCACCTATGGCGTGATTCACTTAGCAACCCATGGCGAATTTCGACCAGGAGCTCCCCAAAACTCCTACATTGCGTTTCGGGACAGTCGGCTCAATTTAATTCAGTTGCGAAACCTACGCCTCTATCGTCCGCCAATAGAGCTGCTCACTCTCAGTGCCTGTCGCACAGCAGTGGGTGATTTGGATGCCGAATTGGGGTTTGCAGGTTTGGCGGTGCAAGCGGGCGTGAAGTCGGCGGTGGCCAGCCTGTGGTATGTGAGTGATGAGGGCACATTGGCTTTGATGACCCGTTTCTATAAGCATTTAAATACGGCACCAATAAAAGCAGAGGCTCTGCGCCAAGCCCAACTGGAGATGTTGCGAGGCGAGGTAACCGTCAAGGGCAACCAACTGCAGACACCCCAGGGAGAGATTCCACTGCCGCCAGAGGTTGCCCAGGGGCGGGGCGATCGCCCCCTGAGTCATCCCTATTACTGGGCAGCTTTTACCATGATTGGCAATCCCTGGTAAGAGCACCCTAGCGTTCAGGGCGGGCTGTAGCGAAAATTTCTTCTAAAATCTCGGACGCACCCTGTTCACGAAGTTTTAAGGCCAAGCGGGTGCCCAGTTCTTCTGCCGTGGCCACATCTGCTGTGAGACTGTCTTTGACAAGGCGTTGGCCATCTAGACTTGCCACTAGGCCTGTTAAGGTCAGTTGACCATTTTCAATCACTGTGTGAACGCCAATGGGAACTTGGCAGCCCCCCTCTAATTGCCGCAGGAAGGCTCGCTCCGCTAGGCAACGGGCTGCTGTCTCCGGATGTTCAAGGGTTTTCACCAAAGCCAAAATGTCGGCATCCGCGGCGCGGCATTCAATACCCAAAGCGCCCTGACCGACAGCATAGAGGGATACCGTTGCTGGCAAAACTTGGCTGATGCGATCGCCAAACCCCAAACGCCGCAGACCAGCTACCGCCAAAATCAGGGCATCGTATTCCCCAGCATCCAATTTGGCGAGGCGGGTATTTAGGTTGCCCCGTACATCCTTGAAGGTGAGATGGGGATAGTAGTGGCGCAGTTGGGCCAAGCGTCGCAATGACGAGGTACCAATGACTGTACCTTCGGGGAGAGTATCAATGGTGTGTCCTGTCCATTTCGCACCTAAAACGAGGGCATCCGCGGGGTCTTCCCGTTCGGTAATCGCGCCCAAAACCAAGCCGTCAGGCAACTTAGTGGGTAAATCCTTCAGGGAATGGACAGCCAAATCAGTTTCGCCCCGCAGCATTGAGAGTTCTAGCTCTTTGGTAAACAGCCCCTTATCGCCAATTTTGGCAAGGGCAACATCCAGGATATTGTCCCCTTGGGTCGTCATTGTCACCACCTCAAAGGGGCGATCGCGATGGTGGGTTTGCAGTTGCGCCTGTACCCATTCCGTTTGCACAAGAGCGAGTTGACTTTTGCGGGAACCAATGCGAACCGGACGGGATGAGGTGGCAATCATAGCGTTGAGCGTGCAGCGGACAGCATCCAGCCATTATAAGTCGCGTGGATCCCAAGGGGCAAGATCAGTGATTTTAGGGATGGGTACAAGCGGCAATAATTCCTGCTGCCCCGCCAGAGACCACTTGAATGGGTACCCCTAGAGCCTCCTCCACAGTGGCTAAAGGCACATCATCGAGAAAAACGGGGGCATCGTGCTTGAGCATGAGACTGGGCAGGAGGAGGCGATCGCCCAGGGGTTTGCCCTTCAGGTGATAAATCAAATCATGGCCGGTCAGTAGCCCTGTCACTGACATCCGCTGTCCCCAATAGTCACTGGCCAAGGCATAAAGATCAAGGCGCAAGTTCTCAATCTGATTGAGGCGTGCCACCAACGGTTCAAAAGCCTGTTCCACCGTATTGCCGACCACCCAACTGAGATGCCGCGACCGTGGTAGGCGTTGAGGGAGCTGTTGGGCGTGAAGGTCAAACTCTTCTAGGAACAGGCGAATGGTGCCCACTCCATTACTGAGTTGTGGATAGTCCTGATAGTGGGCTGCTGGCGGTAACGGCCACCCAGCAATCAAGAACCATTCATCCGCCAGCCAAGCAAAGGGGGTTTGCCACTGCCGTTCAAATTGCTGCTGCAAAGCCTGTACCCGTTGAATCACTGCTTGGGCATGGTCGGAGGTGACGGGGGTGAGTTCATCCTCAGCAGGGCGAAAGCGGGTCAGCCCTACGGGCACTACAGCCACTGAGAGGACTGTTGGCCAATCAGGATCATAGAACTGGGCTAAATCTCGCAGTGTTTGCTCTAGGCACTCACCATCATTAATACCTGGACAAACAACAACTTGAGCATGGAGTTGTAGCCGCTGTTCCTGAAACCAGCGAATCTGTTGCAGAATCTCTCCAGCGCGGGGATTTTTCAGTAGGCGTTGGCGGACACTGGGCACTGTAGCATGAACAGAAATGTAAAGGGGGGAAAGGCGCAAGCGGGCAATGCGCTGCCACTCTGAGGGGAGGAGGTTTGTGAGGGTAATATAACTACCATAGAGAAAACTTAGGCGGTAGTCGTCGTCCTTAATATAGAGGCTTTCCCGTTTGCCGGGCGGTTGTTGATCAATAAAACAAAAGGGGCAGCGATTGTTGCACTGCATTAGACCATCAAAGAGGGCAGTGGTAAATTCTAGGCCTAAATCTTCGTCAATATCTTTTTCGATTTCGAGAATGTAGGTTTGGCCGTCTTTGCCCAGCACTTCAAGAGTGAGGTATTCATCGGCACAGAGAAAGCGGTAGTCAATTAGATCGCGGGGGC
Organism: Thermosynechococcus sp. M3746_W2019_013; assembly: GCF_015296045.1. Taxonomy (NCBI): domain Bacteria; kingdom Bacillati; phylum Cyanobacteriota; class Cyanophyceae; order Acaryochloridales; family Thermosynechococcaceae; genus Thermosynechococcus; species Thermosynechococcus sp. M3746_W2019_013. Next base: position 30,295 of record NZ_DVDW01000062.1, read on the forward strand.
GATCGCCATTAATGGCCACCAAAGCATCACCGGGTTCAAATCCCAACTCCGCGGCAATGGAGCCAGGCTTCACAGCAGCTACAAGAGCCGGTCGAAGGGCGCGATCGCTCATCGTTCAGAGGTGTTCACAGGTCTTCAAAGGTCGGGCAAAATTCTCTGTTACAGGTGGAGTCACCTCCCATCTTTTAATGTACCCTAGGTCGCTTCGCCCCTCGGGATTCTCAAAGCAGCGCTAGGATTGATATAGTGGTGTTCGATGTTCTAAATATTTCTCAATATTGACGAGGAAAATAATGGGGTCATTGGCAATTGGCTTTACCGTCGGTGCAGGTAACTTCCTCCCCTTTTATGGGGTGTTGCTGCTGGGTTTAATTGCTGCCGTGAGCATTGGCCTCATTGCATGGTACAACTCAAAGCGTCCCCCGGGTTGGGAAAATGCCGATCGCCCCAGTTTTATTCCTAACTTGAATCTCGAAGAGCCTGCACCCACCCTTAACCCTGATGAGACCACAGATTCGTGAAGCTATTTCGGATTCTCCTGGAAGCCGCCTGGCCGACGATTGTGGCAGCAGCGATCGCCGGACTTCTCAACGGTGGCAGCACGGCTGCGCTCATTGCCCTCATTAATGCCGCTTTGCAGAAAACCCCTGCCCTCCAACGTCTCTTGCCTGGGGGCTTTATTCTCCTCGGCACACTACTGCTGTTGACCCACTTTACCTCCCAAGTACTGCTGGTGCGGGCTGCCCAACAGGCAGTTTATGAAATGCGCCTCCTCCTCAGTCGGCAGATTCTCGCTTCACCCCTACGCCAGTTAGAAGCCATTGGTAATCCCCAGCTGCTTGCAACGCTGACAGAGGACGTGGATGCTGTCTCCCGTTCCTTTTCCGTGTTGCCCAATCTTTTTAATGCCATTGCCATTGTGATTGGCTGTCTTATTTACATGGGTTGGTTGTCGCCGCCCCTCTTTTTTGCCCTTGTCGCCTTAATTGCCATTGGTACTGGCAGCTACTTATTTCTAGCGGGCAGAGCACAAAAATTCCTAGAGCGAGCACGGCAGCAACAGGATCACCTTTTTCACCACTTTCGGACACTCACGGAGGGCAACAAAGAACTCAAGCTGAATCGACAACGGCGACTCGCCTTCTTCTATGGGGAATTGACACCCACAGCTCAAAAAACACGGCAGCAAAATGAACTAGGGTACATGGTGTTTGCCATTGCTGCCAGTTGGGGGCAGCTGCTGTTGTTTGTGACAATTGGCTTCTTTCTCTTTACACTGCCCCATTTGCTGGGAGCCACACCCACGGTTCTCTCAGGCTATGTTCTCACAATTATCTACCTCATGCTGCCGATGCAACAGGTGATTGATGCCATTCCAGTGTTTAGTCGTGCCAGGGTTGCCCTCAAGAAAGTGGAATCCCTGCAACTCAGCCTTGGGGATCTGCGCCAAGATATTAATAATAGGGGTGAGCTTCCTCCCTTTGGTTGGAAAACCCTCTCTCTCCTGCAGATTTGCCATCAGTACCGCGGTAGCCACAAGGATGAACCCGCAGCCTTTACCCTTGGCCCCTTAAGTTTGACCATTGAGGCCGGGGAACTGGTCTTTATTGTCGGTGGTAATGGCAGCGGCAAATCCACCCTCGCCAAAATTATTACCGGACTCTACATGCCCGATCAAGGGGAAATTTGGGTGGATGATCACTGTTTGCAGCCTGAGGACTACGAATGGTATCGGCAACACTTTGCTGCTGTCTTTAGTGATTTTTACCTCTTTGACTCGCTGTTGGGAATTGAATCTCCAGAACGCCTAGCCGTCATCCCACATTACCTTGAAAAACTGCGCCTCAGTCACAAAGTTCGCCTAGAAGGTAACCGCTTTTCAACGACTTCTCTCTCGCAAGGGGAGCGCAAGCGTTTGGCGTTGTTGATGGCCTATCTCGACGATCGCCCGGCCTACCTCTTTGATGAATGGGCAGCGGATCAAGACCCGGTGTTTCGGGATATTTTCTACCGCCAGCTGCTCCCAGAACTAAAAGCCCAGGGCAAAACAGTCTTTGTGATTAGCCATGACGATCGCTATTTCGATATCGCCGATCGCCTGATTAAACTGGACTATGGCCAACTGGTGGTGGCCTCTCACCCCTAGGTAAACTGCTGGCTCAGCATCAGCGGATTATGCACCGTGATTTTCTTTTTGTGAATTGAGATCATGTTTTGATCTCGCAGTTCCCCGAGCAGACGGGTTACCGTTACCCGCGTCGAACCAATGGCCTCGGCGATCGCCTGATGGGAAAGCTTTAAATCCACCATTACCCCAGCACTGGTGGGTACGCCAAAGTCACGGCAAAGAATCAGCAAAAAGCTCACCAAGCGCGATCCCATATCGCGGTGGGCAAGGGTTTCAATCATCATCTCCGTTTGCAAAATCCGCGATGACAGCCCCTGAATCATAAACATGGGTAGTTCTGGATCCTGCTTCATGGCTTTTTCCACCTGCTCGATGGGAACGGCCAATAGCTCCACATTCGTAAATGCCACCGCATGGTAAAAGCGATCGGAGCGGGTGCCTGTAATGAGGGACAAGACTCCAAATACCGTATTTTCCCGCAGCAGTGCCACTGTGATTTCTTCGCCCCCTTCATACACCCGTGAGAGCTTGACCGCCCCCTTCAGTAGAAAATAGACTTTTTCAGCTGGATCCCCCGGAAAGAAAATGGTTTTTCCGCGTTCGTAGGTTTCAGTTGTGGAGGGAAACAGGCCACTGGCCATGTGGCGAAAGACTGGTGCTAAGGGTTCGTCTTTGTTCATGAGTCGTGTGTCAATCCAAGGTGGTTGAATGGGTGGTGTAGCGATCGCATAGGGTGCTGTCGGCATTGATATTCCCCCAACAATGCAACTCTCTCAACACCAGCCAATCTCGCTCTGGGTGTAGAGTTCAGCATTGACAGATCAGTAAAACCAATTCAGGGGCATTTTTTTGTATCATGCCACACTTTTTTTCGAGAGAATTAAGGGCGGACGCAAAAGGAAGTAACCCAATACTCCTACAAAGGGGACAAGGCTCCACCACCGCCACGGTGAGTTTTCTAGGCCTCGCCGTTGCCAGTCATCCACCAGCAGCACGGGCAAGAGTAACGACAGTAGGCAAAAGTCAAGGGTCATCACATGAATAAAGCGGCTGCTGTGCCACTGCTGCCAAAAGTCTCGCCAGTCGCCGGCAAGTAAGCCATAGCTCAGAAAGATGACCGCCACTAGAAAAATCCCAATTCCAGTGATCCGCGATTCCCAAAGACGTACACCCCTATTGAGTTCTCCTGTGAAGAGGGGTGCAGGCTGTCGCAGGATCAAATAGGGCAACAGGGCAAAGGCACCCACGGCAAAACTGAAAGCAGCAAATGGCCACGCGGGAAATCGCTGCCCTTGACCATCCACGACGAGTAATGCGGTATAAATCAGTGGCCACACACCCATCAAATTAAAGAGACTGACAATGAGGGGGTTAATGCCCTGCCAGTCTCCAGTAGCTAGCCGTTGAATGAGTGTCAGCGTTTGCGGTTGATCGGGGGGCGCAAAACCAAAACTATAGACAATCAGCCCCACCCAGAGAACGGCCAAGAAAAGCCGTAGGACTCGGTATGAGTTGGCAAGGGGGCTGTGAATGGCTGTTTCTTCGATGGTCATTGAGGGCTAGCAGCTAGGCTAGTTTGCGTCACTCCTGCTTTTTGCAGTTGCTTGGTAAATTGGGGAAGGACTCGCTGACACTGCCGAACAAAAGCAGCCAACCAATTGTCTAAATGCTCAATTTGTTCTCTATCGAGGTAAATATCACGGCTGGATTGGTACGACCGATAAACGACCCGGCCCTCATTGGTCACCGTAAAGTCAGCAAACCAACTGCTGTAGGGACGAGTGCCTCGCCAATAGTTGGCCACAATCATCTTGCCAAGGTATTTCTGGGCAATATCGCCAATTTTGTTAAAGTGTTCGAGAACTTCCGCTAGGGTGAGGACTTTAGCTGCTGGCTCTTCCACGCTGCCAGGCTGAGGTAGGGTAATATCGCTGAGGTCTTCTTGAGGTTGCCTCGCCAGACCCATCAAAGCAAAGAGCTTCTGCTCCAGATTGGCGAGGTAGCTATTGTAGGTTTGGCCACTGCGGCTGAGGGTTTGGTGCATCCGCACAATCAGATCAATTTCCGCCAACTTAGTTGCGGCTAAGGATTCTAAGCGCGATAACTCCTCGGTAAAGGCCTCGCTGTCGCTCCCACTCACCTTTAGGCCAAGGGATTCAGCACGCTCTGCAAGCAGACGGCGAATGTAGTAGCGGGTCATGGGTGTGAGCGGCATACTCCTAAACCTCAAATGCAGTGAAAGCAGAAACAGGGAGAGTGTAAACTTTTGTAAATTAATCTAGCACGTTGCTTCCTGGTGTTGCAGAGTAGGAATTTTGTTATATGAGTAAATTACCGGAGTAGTAAGAATTTACTCCAGGCAAACTGCTGTTCATTCCTCTCACCTATTCACTAATGTAGATGATAGGAGCTGCTTCCTTCTCAGTGGTTTCACGGAAATTTATAGCATATTGACAAATTTTAATAAAACCAAAATCGGCTAGGATTAGCAGGTCTTGACACCGGTGAGCCCCCTAGTGAGCTGCACCTCCAGTTGTTCAACCGATTTTTCACTTGACGTGCTCTGCAATCTCCATCATGATGGAAGGAGTGGTTGGCTGTTTTGCTTGTTCAATATAGGCTATTGACAAAGCACTTTTCTTGAGGTCTAATTCAGAAAGCATTCACAGCTACCTCTGCCCTAGTGGAGTAGCCTGCATGGCTTAACTCAATCTAGGGCGTGTCAATGTGTTCGAGAGTTTTATGACATCTGTTTCTTTGTTGCCTTCGCGCCCCCTGCGTCCCAATTGGGGGGTGATTTTTTTTATGGGTATTGTCCATTTGGGAGCGTTGCTGGCCTTGGTGCCTGGGACGTTTTCATGGTCGGCAGTGCTCCTCTGTTTTGTCCTCTACTGGATCTCTGGTGGTTTGGGGATTACTTTGGGATGGCATCGTCTTGTCACTCATCGTAGTTTCCAATGTCCGAAATGGCTGGAATACTTTTTTGTTTTTTGCGGTACTTTGGCCTGTGAGGGTGGCATCACTGAATGGGTCGGCCTCCACCGCAATCATCACCTCCACTCCGATCAAGAACTGGATCAGCACAATTCCCAAAAGGGCTTTTGGTGGTCCCACATGGGTTGGATGCTCCAAGAAGTGCCCGCTAAGGCAGCGGTGGAACGCCTTACCAAGGACATTAACACTGACCCTGTCTATCGCTTTTTGAATCGGTATTTTCTCCTTATTCAAGTGGCTTTAGGGGTGTTGTTATATCTCTGGGGTGGACTGCCCTTTGTGGTCTGGGGTATCTTTGTCCGCCTGGTGCTGGTGTATCACCTAACTTGGTTTGTCAATAGTGCGACCCACAGGTTTGGCTACCGCACCTTTGAATCGGGCGATCGCTCCACAAATTGTTGGTGGGTTGCCCTCTTGACGTTTGGTGAAGGCTGGCACAACAACCACCACGCCTATCCCCATTCGGCACGCCACGGTCTGCAATGGTGGGAATTTGATATCACGTGGATCACAATTCGAGCACTGCAAGTGATGGGTCTGGCCCAAAAGGTGCGGCTTGTGGAAGCCCCCAGGAATCAGTAAAAGCCCTTAAAAGGGGTTCTGGGGTTCCGCCTCTTGCCAAATACGGATCAATTCTCTTGCTTCCGAGTAGAGGGGATGGGTGGGGGGGATGAGTTCGGCGGTGGCGATCGCCTGGCGGTTGTCCCGCCCCACCCAATAGCGTGCCTGCTCTAGGATGTTGTTGCCCCACTCCACGATCAACTGGTTGGCGGTGGCATAGACACTGGAGTTGGGGGAAATTTTTTGGGCAATAGCAATGGCAGCGGCAAAGTCGCGATCGCGACCCCCTTGGGCACGGCGCTGGGCTTCATTCAGGCGAGCCATCTCCGGATCAAGCTGCCAGCTCACTGCTTCAGTTGCAACGGGGGGGAAGAGTTCTTTGAGGCGATTTTGAGCCGTTTCATAGAGGGCACGCTGGGGACGAATTTGCTCCAGCAGTTGGCGAGCTTGCAACAGAGCTTCAGGGGTACCTTGGCGGGCAAGAATATTGGCTCGGTCAATCAGGGGTTGATCCTCAGCAATCTCGATTTGACGTTGCCACAGCCGTCGCTGATCGCGGATTTGGTCTTGGCGATAGGGACTCGCGTCTGCCAAAGGGATGTTGAGTCTGTTGATCGCAAGGTAAAGGCGGTCCACCGTACCACCACGGGCAATGGTTTGGGCTGCTGCTAAGGTTTGTAACACCTTCAGATCGGTTTGCCAGCGCCGAATGGCCTGTTGAGCGTCAAAGTAGAGGGGGCGTTCTGCGGTAATCGTCCGGGCTTGGGCGATCGCCCGATCAATATCTTCCCCCATGCCTGCTTGGGCAAATTCTTCTGCTGCTGCTAACTTCACCACATCCTCGGCGGCGCGGGCACTCCTGACGTCTTGGGGAATCAAGCCAGCAATTCGCCGCGCTTCTTGGGGTTCGTAGCGATTCAAGGTAGCGATCGCCAATTCTAACAATCGCTCACCCAATTCATTGAGCAATCGCCGCGCACCGGGGTAAATGTCACTGGTAGTGGGAATTCGCCGCACAATTGCAATCGCAGCGGCCAAGTTATCGGCTCCCCCCTGCGCCATGAGGGCACGTGCTTCATCCAATTGCCGATCTTCCCGTTGGGCACGGATAATCCGCTGATTAAAGGCACCAAACTGCTCCTGGGCCCAGTAACGACAGTCAACAAATTGCAACTGGAGCGAGATTTGAAAGGCTTCCCGCCATTGCAGGTTTTTCAAGGCTGCTTCAGCACGGCGGTAGATTTCTTCTCCTTTTTGCCAAATTTCCTGCCAGCGCTGAATACGTTCTTCCACCTTGGCATAGGCTGCGACATCCCGGGGAATCCGCCGCGCAAAGCTGATCGCCCGATTTAATTGCCCTTCATGAAAGGCTACCTCTGCCAAGGCCAACACCTGATCAGACCACACCTCTAAGCGGCGATTAATCTCAGGGGCAAGGGGATGATCACGGGGCAAGTCGTCAATGAGATCAATGGCATGGAGCAAATCCTCAAGGGTGTGTCGCTCTGCCGCCTGTTGGGCGCAGTAGAGGCGAAAGGAGGCCGATGCCAGAGGCCAAAGGACAAAATCACAATTGCCGGGGGTGGTGGGTTGCCGCAGCAGCAGCCCCAGGGAGAGCCCCGAAATACCCACGGAAGTTAGCAGGGAGAGGCCAGCCGCCACTTGCCAGTGCTGCAACCAAGGTAAGTAGCGGCGCCACTGGTTGTTAACATGGGCGCCGAGACGGTTGAGTTGGCGCGATCGCCTACCAAAGCGCTTGAAGATCGCAATCCCTGCAGTTGGTTTAGTTTGATCCTGCACCGTCTCCCACTCCCCAACACTCCCAATTGGCATCCCTAACTCTGAGCACAATGCCCAGTGACAGCCCTTTTCTGAAACCGGGATTAAGGAACGGTGTTGTCTGACACTTGCTTTCGCAGTGTTGAGTGGGTCCATCCTTGGGAAAAAGGCTGTCTCTAGGGAATGGCCAAACTTCTCAAAATTATCCTAATCAACTTAGATATTTAGGGCGAGAGCTAGACCAAAGACAAACTCAACAAACTAACTGTTCGTCGTTTCACTAGAGGTCGTTGCTTCGCTAGGGGCGGGCGTTTGGGAGGCCGCATTGCCTCGGTTGAGGGCTTCCTGCAACTTCGCTTCATCCTCCTTTGACAGGGAGGTGCGCAGGACTTTACCGCCAAAGGGAGCAATTTCCTCGAGTACTTTGTCAGGTGTGGCTTGACGGACCAATGTAAAGATGGCCGAGCTACCAGGGGCAATGGTTTGTCCCAACTCCTTGATGAAATTATCATCAATGCCAATGTCGGTAAATTTGCCGGAAATCGCTCCCGCCACAAGACCCGCAGCCCAGCCCAAGAGCGGATTGAAGAACAAAAGACCAATTAATAGCCCCCAAAAGCCACCGCCAAGGGCACCCTGGAGGGTTAAATCCTGAGTCTGGGTGATTTTAACCTTGCCATCTTTAGTGCGCACGACAACCGCAGCGTCCTCAAGGTCAATGAGATGCTCACGCTGGAGTTTTAGTAACTGGATTAATACTTCGTTCGCCTTGTACTCATCATCAAATGCAATGACCACTAAGGTACTCATAACTTTAGGTCTCCCTACAAATGTGGCTCATAGAACCGCTCCTACCATAGCATTGTCATTAGCAGGTTGGGATTGCGGTATTGTAGCTAAGGGACAAGGCTAGGTCTTTGACAGCCCCTTTCACGCTAAGAGAGCGAGATCATGAGCACGCCACAAACCTACACTGTGACTATTCATGTGCGCCCCCTCAAGTCAGGGGATCCACCCACACGCACCTACACAATTACTGTTCCGGGCGATCGCTATATCCTGCAACACGCTGAGAGCCAAGGCCTTGAGTTGCCCTTTTCCTGTCGCAACGGTGCCTGTACCACCTGTGCTGTGCGTATTCTCTCTGGCCATGTCTATCAACCCGAAGCCATGGGACTCTCACCAGCCCTGCAAGCCCGCGGCTATGCTCTTTTGTGTGTGAGCTATGCCCGCTCTGACCTTGAGGTGGAAACCCAAGATGAGGATGAGGTCTATGAGCTGCAATTTGGCCGCTACTTTGGCAAAGGACGAGTCCAGTTGGGGCTGCCCCTCGATGAGGATTAAGCAGCTATGTTAGCCGTGAGTTGCCCGCTGCCCGAGAGTGAGCGACAGCGTTACTTAGAAATTGCCACGGAGGCGGCCTTAGCAGGGGGTGCTGTCCTTCAGCACTACTGGGGCAAATTAAGTGAAATTGAGGAAAAAGGCCGCTCTGGTGACCTGGTCACGGTGGCCGATCGCCAGTCAGAAGCAGCAGTACTGGATGTGATTCGTCGCCATTGTCCAGATCATGCGGTGTTGGCGGAGGAATCAGGTCTTTCGGGACTCAAGAACAATCCATTCCTGTGGGCAATTGATCCGCTGGATGGCACGACCAACTATGCCCATCAATACCCCTTTAGTGCCGTGTCGGTGGCTCTCTTAGTGGAGGGGGAACCCCACATTGGTGTCGTCTATGATCCCTTTCATCGAGAATTGTTTCGCGCTGCAACAGGCCTCGGTGCCACCCGCGATCGCCAGCCCATTCACGTTTCCAGTACCGCAGAACTGAGTCACAGTCTTTTGGTTACCGGTTTTGCCTACGATCGCCGTGAAACGGCGGACAATAACTACGCTGAGTTTTGCTACCTGACCCATCTGACCCAAGGGGTACGGCGGGGCGGAGCAGCAGCCATAGACTTGGCCTACATTGCCTGTGGTCGCCTCGATGGTTATTGGGAACGGGGCCTCTCTCCTTGGGACTTGGCTGCTGGTGTAGTTCTTGTCCGTGAAGCTGGGGGCATCGTTACTGCCTACGATCAATCTCCTTTTCAACTGACATCGGGGCGGATTTTAGCCACCAATGGTCATCTCCACGCTGCCCTAAGCGAGGCTCTACTGCGGGTGAAACCCTTGGGCTTTTCATTTCTCCCAGAAGGACATTAACCTAGGTCTTCTAGGGAAATCGCGTCAGGCAAACAGGTCCGCACCTGTAGGGGTTGATAAAAATCTGTTTGTTGGAGATCCACCTTCGACTGGGCAGCGAGGAACAGCAGCGCCCAAAAGACACCCACGGAATCGGGCTTGCGCTGCAATAACTCCTGGAAGTCTAGCCATGTACCTTCGGGGGCCATTTCCCTGAGAAGGCTTTCCACTTCCCTAGCCATCTCCGTGAGGTTTTCTTGGTGAGCCAGTTGGGTAATGGCCTTGAGGGTGGTGGGACGGCGACGCTGCCGGCGTTGATGAGGCCGCAGCCCCTTTGGGCGATCGCTCTGAATGGCCAGGGTTTTCAGGTGGCCAATTAATTCTTCAAGGGTGAGGCGGCGCCATTGTTGGGGGGGCGCCACGGGGCGACGATGCAAATGCTGCTCTAGGGCATGGGGCAAAACCGCAAAGGACTGGTTTTCCCCAATCTCTGGCGGCTCCTCGCCTTCTGCTGCCGCTGGTGAAGGTTCAGTAACGGCCACTAGGCGATCGCTCTTGAGGAGCACCAGCATCGCTGCATACAAAAAGGCTTGCCCCGATTCACTGAGATTGGGTTCCCCCCGCCGTGCCAACTCCGCCAAACAGCGATCGCAGACATCAACAACTTGAATATCCCAGGGGTCAATTTCTCCCCGCTCCGCTAACTCAATCAAAATGTCAATGGCAGTATCGGCAAAAGATTGACTCATGACGGGCTGCCCCTCGTTGTTGTCTCTTGTAACCTCCTCCCGACGCTGAGCCGACGGCTAGAGGGCGGGACTGATAGCTCCCCAAAGCGCTCATTATTTAAAAACTCTCAGCAATGGGAATTGTAAAGTGAAACTTACTACCGCGATCGCGCCCCGCCGACTCCGCCCAAATTTGCCCCCCCAAATTGGTAATAATCTGGCGACAGATTGCTAGACCCAACCCTGTACCACCCGCCGAGCGCCGCAGTGCCCCCTCCTCCTGATAAAAGCGATCAAAAATCGTTTCCAAGCGATCGGGTTCAATACCGCGCCCTGTATCGGCTATGGTTACTTCTAATAACCCATCAGGACGGGGCTTTGCTGCAATGGAGACCTGCCCCGACTGCTCTGTAAACTTGCAGGCATTGTCCAGTAACTTCGAGAGCACCTCCACCAACCACTCACCATCGGCTCGCACCAGGGGCAGTTCCTCGGGCAAGATGGCCTGAATTGTCGGGAGTTGATCTTTGGGGGTGCGCAAACTACTGAGGGCCAAATCCACCAGTTCCTGGAGGGACAGCGGTTCCGGTCGCCACTGCACCCGGCCACTTTCCAACTGGGAGAGGGTGAGGAAGTCCTGAATCAGTTTCCGCATGCGCTCAGCATCGGCGAGGGCGGTACTCAGCATCACCTGCCGCAGTTCTGGATCCATATCAGGTTCGCTGGCTAGGCTTTCGAGGCAGACTTGAATGGTCGAAAGGGGTGTGCGCAGTTCATGACCTGTAATTGCAATTAGATTGCTGCGGGTACGATCTAATGCCTCCAATTGCGCATTGAGTTCTTCCAAATCGGCGTAGGCCTCTGCCTGAATCAGGGCAACCCCCACCTGGGTGGCGATCGCCTCCACTAATTCTGCGTCCATATCGTGCCACGGCAGCGCTTGGCCTCGGTGGAGTTCGACAATGCCCAAAAGTCGCCCCCGATAAAGAACAGGCGCCAGTAGGAGGGCTTTGACGCCGGCGGCATCGAGGGGCTTGAAACGGGTGGCCTCATAGTGGGGATCAGCGGCCACATCATCCACCTGAATCACCTGCTGATGCACCAGTGCCTGCTGCGTGTAGGGGTGCTCACTCACAGGCCAATACTGGTACTGCAAGGGGGGGAGGGCACCGCTAGTGTACTCGTGCTCGATGGGCACCCGCGTATCGGTACTGCGGCAACGATAAATTAGGCAGCGATCGCCCTTGAGGGCTTCCCCCAGCTCCGCCACGGTGCGAGTAAGAATTTCCGTGGGATTGAGGGAGTTACGAATTGCCGTGGTAATCGCATTGGTGAGGCGTTCTTTGCGCTCTTGAATGGCAATTTGGCGGTAGGCCTTAATTTGCTTGTACTGGCCTGCCTGGAGATAGGTAACGAGGCGATCGACAAAGGGGGCAGGATCACGATTGCACCCCTCTAATTGGCGATAGGTTTCAACCAATACTAGACCTTCCCTGAGTTTCTCCTTGAGTTCAGGGCGGTATTCACGAATACGGTTGAGGAGGATTTCAGCCGTTGTTGCCGCCACCTGCCGATCAAACGTCCAAATGCCCTCAAAACGACGTGCTGCATCCATCGGCGGCAACACATCTAAGCGATGGGTGGGCGATCGCTGGACTTCACGGCAGACCAAGCAAGTGCTGTAATTTTTGCCCAAGACGGTCAAATGCCATTCTTGACTGAGGGTATCGCCAGGATCAAAGGCAACGGTTTCGTAGTCCCCAGAGCAGCTTGTAAACTCGGTTTCGGGGGCAGCCAAAACATAGACATGGTGGGACTTTGTGGCAATACGCTGGTAGCGATGGGCTTCTTGGCGATAAAAGCGTTCCCGCTGAAAGCAGGCAATAATGATCGGCGCATCCTCACTGGCCAAAACCTGATCCTCCATTGCGTGGGAAAGCGCCGTCAGCGATGTCTTGAAATACAGTTGCAATCGCAAGTGAGGCAACCGCGCCAACAACTCCTCAAGAACAGATGTGGCAATGATCCTGTTGGCCATGGAAGGGTGTGAATAGGAAGATGCCCTACGGTACCATTATCGGCAAATCCGCACCACCGAACCTATTGAAATTCAGTTCGAGCGGCTGGACCTGATTCAACCAACGGCTGAATTGCTGGAACCTCCAGCTTTTAACTTTTGTTAAGAATTTTATTGATTAGCAGGGCTTATGTGTAGTTTTCTATACTATATTTAAGCAAACCCAAAAAGATCCGCTCCTCTAGCACTGGGGATCAACAAAATCCTCATAATTGCGATGGTTGCTTACGTTGTAACCAAAAGTGCTCCGTGGAAACACCCATGGCAAGAGGAGAGGGCTGTAGTAAGTTGGGTTTCAGAGAATCAGGTAAAAAAGCTGTGACTGCCCCTATTTCTGCTGTCCCTAGTACTGGCCATTGTCGTTACGATCCTGAGGCGATCGCCCGCTACTACTGGCGACACCCTTGGCAAGTAATCTGGCGGTTCGTTCACATTTCGGTATCTTTTTTAACATTTTGGCTGCTGTTGCAGTGGGACAAGTGGCTGGGTCAACAGGAAAGTCAGCGTCCCCGGCGGGCAATGCAACTGCGCAAACTCCTGATCCGTTTAGGCCCAACCTTCATCAAAGTCGGTCAAGCCCTCTCCACTCGCCCCGATTTGATTTGTCCCGACTACCTCGACGAACTTACGCTTCTTCAGGACAAACTGCCCCCCTTTCCCAACGAGGTTGCCATTGCCATTATTGAGCGGGATCTGCACTTAAACTTGGGGGATATTTTTGCCGAATTCTCACCCCAGCCTGTGGCCGCCGCCAGTCTTGGCCAAGTCTATCGAGCCAAACTCCACAGTGGCGAGGAAGTGGCTGTCAAGGTGCAGCGCCCCAATCTCTTGCCCGTGATTACTCGCGATCTCTTTTTGATCCGCCTTTTGGTGCAGTGGGTCAAGCCCTGGCTACCCATTAACCTCTGCTACGACCTCCGGGACATTGTGGATGAATTTGGCTGCAAGCTCTACGAGGAAATTGACTACCTCAATGAAGGGCGCAATGCCGAGAAATTTGCCAACAACTTCCGCGACGATCCCACGGTTAAGGTTCCCAAAATCTATTGGGAATACACCACTAAACACGTGCTCACGCTGGAGTGGATCCACGGCATTAAACTCACCCGCACCGATTGCATGGTGGCGGCGGGCGTCAATCCCGATGAGCTCATCCGTGTCGGTGTGATTTCTGGTCTGCGGCAACTCTTGGAATTTGGCTTTTTCCATGCAGATCCCCATCCAGGCAATCTTTTTGCGATGCCCGATGGTCGTATCGCCTACATTGACTTCGGCATGATGGATCAATTGGAGGAGAGCACTAAAGAATCCCTTGTGGATGCGGTGGTTCATTTGGTGAACAAGGACTACTCCGCCCTTGCCGCCGACTTTGTCAAGCTGGGCTTTCTTACTCCGGAAACGGATATGACGCCGATTATCCCTGCCCTGGAGTCGGTCTTTGAGGAGGTGATTGGCTCCAGTGTGCGGGAATTCAACTTCAAGGTGATCACCGATCGCTTCTCTGAGTTGATGTATGCCTATCCCTTCCGTGTTCCCGCCAAGTTTGCCCTGATCATTCGCTCCCTCGTGACCCAAGAGGGCATTGCCCTATGCCTCAATCCCAACTTTCGCATTGTCGATGTCAGCTATCCCTATGTGGCACGGCGTCTGCTCCAAGGAGAATCGCCCCAACTGCGGCGACGGTTATTGGATATCCTCTTCAAGGATGGTCGTCTCCAGTGGCAACGACTAGAAAACTTGATTGCAATCGCTCGGCAGGATCAGCACTTTAATCTCGCGCCAACGGCCACCTTGGGCTTGCAATATCTCTTTTCTGAGGAGGGGCAGTACCTGCGGCGGCAAATTGTGCTAGCGTTAACCGAAGATGACCGTCTCCACACCGAAGAGGTGCAGCGCCTTTGGAATTTGGTCAAGTCTGACCTACGTCCTCTCTTCTTTATTGATGTGGCATGGGAAGCCCTCAAGGCCTCTGTTTCCCACACGCTCGGTAAAGAAGAAGACAGCAATTCCTTGGTGGTGGCTCCCTAGGGGTGGGCAGCGGTTATCAACGTCCCTGAAGTCCAAGAAGGATTAGGTATCCCGTGTTTGATCCACCGATTGTCTTGCTGCTGGCCGGTATTTTTATGGGGTTGACCAGTGGCAAAGCCTTTGAGGCCACCCTCAAGCAGAGCGTCCAAGAATGGAACCGCAGTCGCTCCACTCGCGTTCTGAGTCAGTTGCGCGGTCCCCAGCTTCAGTTGCCCTACTTGGGGATTTCCATTGGCATCTGGCTCTTCCTGATGGCGGGATTGTGGACCTATGGTTTTGGCCTGGGGCTGAGTATGAGCATTGCCTTTGTGCTGACCATCGCCACCGCCCTTTTGGTGTGGTACCAATTGGGAAAAGTGCTGACCATTTTAAGTAGGGGTGGCTCCCGTGCCCTTGATCTCGATGCCCTTGAAGCCAAGGAATAGTTCTCTATAGTTCTCAAAGGAGGCGGCGTTGTGGATTTACTGACCCAAGTGGACGAACTGATTGCCAACGCCCCCGATGACCCTGCAACTGTGGCTGCGGTACAGGCGATCGCCCCCATTCTCTATGAGGAAGCCCAGCGCTACGGGCAAACCGTTTACTACGTCCTGCAAACCCCTGATGGTCAATGGCAGGTGATTACCCTAGAGGAACAGCAACCTCCCCACCAACAAAAAAATGTTATCCACGCCTACGGCAGCGAAGCCATGGCTCAAGAGGCCTGTGATGAACAGGTGATCCCCGTGGCAATGCCAATTATTCCCCTCTTGTTTCAACTGTTGGCCGCAGAGCCAGTGGATAGCCTGATGATCCTAGAGGCGGATGGGGAGCGAGGCTGGGAAGTGGGTCGGCAATGGTTATTGGCTCAAGTACGCTCAATCCTCAGTGCCCCCCCAGACATTGCCTAGGACGGAAGCTGCTCACCGCGAATGGCCAAGTCTAGCAGCTGCATGGGGTGGTATATGGGCACGGGGCTGCCTTGCTCTTGCAGATACTGCCGCAACTGTACCGTGCAGCCCACATTTGCTGAGATAATGACGTCTGGGTGCGTATTCAGTAGGTTGCGCACTTTTTGTCGTCCTAAGTCGGTTGCCACATCCGGTTGGAGAATGTTGTAAACTCCGGCACTGCCACAGCACAGGGCCGCATCCAGGGGTTCTCGCAGTTGCACTTGGGGAATTTGGCGGAGCAGTTGCCGCGGCTCAAGGCGGATTTTTTGGCCGTGGATCATGTGGCAGGCATCTTGATAGACCAACGTTAAGGGGCGATCGCCCAAGGGATGTAAGGCGGTCACCAGCCCCTGCTTGACCAAAAAGACCTGTACATCCTCAACCTTTTGCACAAACTCGCGGGCGCGATCGCTATACTCGGGGTCAGCCGCCAACAGGTGATGGTATTCCTTGAGAGTATGGCCACAACCCGAGGCATTGATTAAGATGGCATCCACCTTAGCGGCAGCAAAACAGTCAATCATTTGGCGAGCAAGGGTTTGTGCCTGCTTCTGTTCCCCTTGGTGATGGGGTAGGGCACCGCAGCAGCCCTGTTGGCGTGGCAGCACCACCTCAAAACCATTGGCACTTAAGACGGCAATTGTGGCTTCATTGACTTCAGGCAAAAAGAGCCGCTGCACACAACCAAGAATCACCCCCACGCGGCCCCGCTGTTTCCCTTGGGCAGGTACCACCTCAGGATAGCGAACGCGAAATGTCTTTGCCGAAAGGGAGGGCAGCATTTGATACATGGCCGCTAGGGACTTGGGCAGTAGCCGTTTGAGGAGTCCCACGCGTTTTTCAAGATCCGCCAAGCCCAATTTTTGGTAGAGCCACAGGGGCAACAGGAGCGCCCGCAGCCGTTGGGGGTAGGGCAGCGTTTGGAAAATCAACTGCCGCAGCCAGCGATCGCCCGCGGGACGCTGATAGTGACGCTGCACTTGAACCCGGGTGGCCGCAATCAACTTATCGTACTCGACCCCCGAGGGACAGGTGGTGACACAGGCCAAGCAACCCAAACAGGAATCAAAGTGCTGGACGACATCCGCCAGTTGCACTTGCCCCTCGTTAATGGCATCCATGAGGTAGATACGGCCACGGGGGGAGTCCATTTCTGTGCCCAGGACCCGATAACTGGGACAGGTCGAGAGGCAAAACCCGCAGTGGACACAGGCATCAATCAGGTGTGGATCGGGCGGGCCAGCTACAGGATCAGTTGCAGTCATTCGTAAGTATTATTAATAAGTATTAAAACTTGTCTAGAGATGGCCGACAAAAACCCCAGTGCCAAAGACACCCGTTGCATCCAATTGTTGCTTAAGACTGCGCATCAATTCAAGGGCGTTGCCGCGATAGTCCCAAGGATCCAGCTGCTGCTTGAGGCTCAGCGGTGCCGCTAAGACGGTGACATAGCCCCGTGGTAACCCTTGGCGCAGCCTGAGAATTAGTTGACGGAGATCCTTCTCCTGTCCGTGAAGATAGGCGTAACCAACCCCGGCACTCATTTCGCCTCGGCACTCGCAGGCCAATTTCCTTGCCAACTGCTGAAGCTGGGTGAGGGCGGGCAACATCTCCTGCAATGGCACGCCGATTTTGAGAATGACTTGATCGGGGGTGGGGTTGAGGGTAATGCCTAGGGGGGCTGCGGCTTCAAGTTGCAGATCATGGGTCTGGGCAATGTGACTGAGGCGATCGCCCAAGGTGCCCGCAGCCAAGACTTCCCGCAGCGTATGAAACTCCAGTTCCAGTAAGAGTGCCCCCGTTCCTTCAAGGCGCAGCACACAGCGCGCCGGCGCCAGGGCACTCGTTAAAATTGCCGCCAATCCACTGGCCAAGGCAGAGACTTCTCCCCGCAACTGCCAAATTTGTACCGCATCGGGCAGGGGATAGACCCGCAACGTCACTTCTGTCAGGATTCCCAGCGTGCCATAGCTACCGATGAGCAGCTTCATCAGGTCATAGCCGGCAACATTTTTGACCACTCGCCCCCCGGCTTTGACGATTTGGCCATCACTGCGAATGAACTTGACCCCCAATAACTGATCGCGCCATGACCCATAGCGCTGGCGCAGTGTGCCATTACTGCAGGTGGCCAAGCAGCCGCCAAGGGTAGCCCTTTCCGCAAAGAGGGGATCTGCCGCAATCCATTGCCGTGCCGTTGCCAGTTGTTGCTGAAGGCGTTGCAAGGGGATGCCGACTTGGGTGGTGACGGTCATATCGGCAGCCGCATGATCAATGAGCCTGTGCCATGCTGTTGTCTGCAGCAAAATATCTGCCTGGGGGATGTTTCCGAGCCAGTTGAGTTTTGTTCCTGCTCCAATGGGCAGTACTCGCCAGCCTTGCCGTTGGGCGCAGGCAATCACTTCTGCCCCGGCTTCTGGGGTAGGGGGAGTCACCAGCAGGGCATGCTCAGGCAGATAGGGACGCAGGTGGGGGGCGCGATCGCCCAATTCAGCAATAGGATAAACAGCAGCATCCCCCAAGAGTGCGGTTAGGGTTTGCTTCATGGATTGCGGGTGGGCACTTCAAAGACAAAGCCCTCATAGTATAGGAGTTGGCCGTCCTCACTTTTGACAGGGCGAGCGCATTCGCAGATGGTGGTGATTGTTTGGTCAGCACGATACACTTTGGAAACTAAATTGCGCACTACTCCCCGGGTTTGAATCTGTTGCTGGAACTTCTGCCAACTGCTGTCATCCACGTAGGGGCGTTGGTTGTGGTGCTCAATATCCGCTAACCAGTCTTCAGCATCGGCATAGCCATAGATGCGTGCTAGGGCATTGTTCACTTTGAAGTAAACCCCCTCGGGAGAACTTTGGTAAATCCCCACCACGGCCTCCTCAAACATTTGGCGATACTGTTCTTGCGCTGCTTGCAGTGAGGCCACCAATTCACGGCGCTCTTCCGCAATTTCCTGCAGCTGCTGGTTTTGCTTTTGCAAGAGAGCATTCTTTTGCCGGAGCTTCCGCTGTAGGAGGGCGATCGTCAACTGATTTTTTACCCGTGCCAGCACTTCCGCCTGCTGAAAGGGTTTGGTGATGTAGTCAGCGCCACCTATTTCAAAGGCCTTGACCTTGTCAAATACATCATCCAAGGCACTAATGAAAATAATGGGGATATGCTTGGTCTTGGGATTCTCCTTGAGGGTTTGACAGACTTCATAACCATTCATATCGGGCATCATGATGTCCAGCAAGATGACATCTGGAGGTTCTGCTTCAATACCCATGAGCGCCATTTGGCCGCTGATGGCGCCACGCACATCATAACCTTCCAGTTGCAGCAGGGTTGTTAAAACTTCAACATTTTCGGGGGTATCATCGACTATTAAAATGCGACCAGCCCCTGAGTCAAAGAGGTCGGTGGTCATGCACGGGTCTCCCAATGGCGATTGTTTGTCAGCGCCCTGACACTCCCCATCCTATCAAAGTTTTTTCTGAGTGCTGGCGATCGCCCGCCAATTTGCAACCCGCAAACTCTCAACAGTTGTACTGATTTTTCTATACCATGGGGGTGACCCCCAGCAACGACGGGTATCAATGACAACAAACTGGGACAATTTTCGCAAAAACCTTGGGGAATGGCAGGGCTCCTTTACGGCGGTCAGCCCTACGGGGGAACTGGGGGCCTCGGTGCCTTCTATTTTGATCCTTGCCGATACTGCCGATGGCCAGCGAGTGCGCTTTGAACTACGACGCTTTGGCAATGGCCTCGATCAGCCCCCCACCAGTGAAACGATCCAAGAGTACAGTACCATCGGCCGCCAAAATGTGTTTTTCGCAACGGGGGCATTTTCTAAGGGATCGTTGCAGGTGGCCCCCTTTGCTGAGTTTGGCGCAGAGTATGGCTTTGTCATGGGCGATCGCCGCCTGCGGTTTGTGCAGCTCTTTAACAAAAATCAGCAGTTACAGTCCATGACCTTGATTCGGGAGTTTCGTGCCCACACTCATGCGGTTGAACGTCCTCCCTTAACTGTGGAGCAGCTCCTTGGCGAGTGGCGCGGCACCGCCTACACCGTCTATGCCGACTGGCGATCGCCCACGGAAACTCCCACCCAGCTTCGCCTTTGGCGCGAGGGCGATCGGCTCTACCAACTGCTGCAAACCCCCGACCACGAGGTGAAAACAACGGCCACAATTGCGGGTTCACGGCTCCTCTTTAGGGACACGGATCAACCTAAGCAGCTTGTGCTGCTCCCCGATGGCACCTCTAGCCTCACGCCCCTACAGGTGTCCTTTCGTCAGTCCTTCTTTGTTGAGGTGGGCTGGTTGTGGGCAGAGGGTCAGCGGCAGCGCCTGATTCGTACCTATGGCGATCGCGGCGAATGGGTCAGTGCAACCCTCGTTGTCGAAGAACGGATAAACTAAGCATCCCCAGTAAGAGGGGAAGCAACCAATCCCCATAGCGGGTGTAGAGGGTCTGGGTCTGCCGCCGCCAAATCGTTGCAGCATGAATCACAAACTCGTCGGCGTTTGAGAGCCAGAGGGTTTCTCCCGTAGGTGCAATCACCGCGGAAAGGCCCGTATTGGTGGAGCGCACTAGCCAGCGATCGCCTTCGACGGCGCGCAACACATCATGGCCGTGGTGCTGGGTCATGAGTTGGCGACGGTAGGGATCATTGTTGGCAACACTGAGGATCAACTCCCCACCATGAACCAGTTGCCAGCGACTGCGGTGGGAAAAGGCGGATTCAAAGCAAATCAGGACAACCGCATTTCCCCAAGGGGTGGTAAAGATCTGTTCAGGGTCTCCAGGAATCAGGCGCGATCGCAAGGTGGATAACCGCTGCACCACTCCTGCCAGCCAATCGGGAATATATTCCCCCAATAGGACAAGATGCACTTTGTTATAGTGACTGTCAATCTCACCGTTGCCATCGAGGCTCAGGAGCACCTGATGATGCCCCCCTGCCGTCTCCATAAATGTTCCTAACCACAGGGGCACACCCGCTTCCCGCACTACCCGAGTGATGGGATTCATTTGCTGCCGTTGCCAGAGAATGGGCAGGGCCCCCTCAGGGGTTAAGACAGCATCAACCCCGAAACCCACCAGTTGGCGATAGCCTTGGGCATAGATCTGCCAAGCGCGGCGGATCCCCTCTGGAGTGAGCTTTTCCCGTGTTGGGATATTGCCTTGGATCAAACCTATCTGTAGGGGTTCGCCGTGATCTGCAATGGCACTGGCACCTAAAACCCCATTGAGGGCGATCGCCCCCCCGAGGGTCATTGCAAGCCAAACCCTTGCCCCTGGGTACCGCCGCAGACTGAAGGTAACTAAGCCATTCAGTGTCATTACTACCGCTGTAATGGTGGTCGGCCCCGCCAGACGACCCAGTTGCACCAGTCCCTGGGGGCTTTGGGTTAGGGATAAACTAATCCACCACAGGGGGGAATGGCTCCAGAGGGCTTCGAGGGCACACCACAGGGTTACACCCCATAGGAGTTGCCAAGGCGCGGATCGCCGCACCCCATAGCGCGCCATCAACAAGGCCCAACTCCCACTCAGGGCAGCCCCCCAAGTGCTGAGAAACAGCCAAATCCCCCGCGAAATCAGCCAACTGGGCACTGGGGCAATGCCGATCCACGTGAGGGGATGCAAATCCCACACCCAGACTAGGCTAGTGCCATAGAACCCCAAGCCCCAACAGAGGCCGGCGATCGCTGCCCATAGCGGCGATAAAACCTGACACTGCCACCACAGGGGCACAATGCCCACAAAGGCCAGGAACCAGCCACTCACTGGCGGTAGCGCCAACTGCGTTCCCCAACCGGCGATGCCTAAACCAACGAACAGCAGCCACCTAGGCAATACTTTGGCGTTTGCGTTGCTCTTTGGGGGAAGGCGCCACATACCAGTGTCCTGCCTTAATCAGTTCCCGCTCTAGTAAAGCAAAAAAGCGCTGGCGATCGCTGCCACGCACGACGGCTAAATTGTGGGCTTCTGCCAAGGCCACAGGGTAACCCCGGCCTTTTTCAATTTGGGCTGCCGTCAACGAGACGGCTTGTTGCCATAGGTCTGGATCCTGGGCCACCCATTGAGGTACTTCCAAGCGCACCACTTCTGAGCCACCATGGAGGTAGGCAACGTAGATGTGATGTTCGCCGTAGTGCTCCAAAATGCGGCTGCGGCTACGCCAGAGGGAACTATGCTGTTGCGGTGCTAAGTGCGCTTGCCAGAGGAGCACATCCCGCAGGGAATCAAAGACCTGACAAGGGGGGCGATCGCCGGTTACCTCGAAGCCAGTCTGACTCGTCTGACCACAGTGGAGGGCACAGTTGGGTTCAGGATAGGGGCAAACCCCCAAGCGCAGAAAATTCACCGTTTCCTGACTGCGGGAGGCACTGACATACCCCACCAACGGGATTCGCTGGGCTCGCAATTGATCCCAAGCAGCTAAGATTGGCCTCAACAATTCCTGCCGCACCATTGGCGGCAGTGATTCCCATGCCCAGAAAATGAGTGAACCATCCACAAGGGCTAAGCTGGGAGCTTTCTGATTTTGAGTTTGAATGAGTTCAACAAGGCCGAGAATTTCCCCTTGGGTGCGGCGGTAACGTAACCAATCCTCTAGGGTGAGGCCCCAGCCCCGCGATCGCCCCAATTCATCGGGGTCATACACCAACTGCGGCACGCTATCTAAATGAGGGCGCTGGCCTTGACCGTAGGCGATCGCCACCCGTCCTACGTTAATCAAATAGCAATAGGCAATTTCGTGGTGACTGGGGGCAATTTGCGAACCATCGGTGGCAAAAATCGTATGCGCCCTTGGGGCAGGGGGGACAGTGTGCTTTATCGTCAGCGACTCAATGGGTTCAGCCGCATTAAAGACAAAGGACTCGCCCCACGCTTGGAGAGCTTGGCGATAGTGTTCTAGATGTTCCGCCATTGCTGCGAGGACTGCGAGGGCACGGGTCTGTTTTTGTTGGTTAGCGATCGCCCCTTGGCGGATCAGTTGACCCACCGTTGGCATTTGAGCAGCCACTTTTACCAAGTCCAACACGGTTTTCGTCTCTGGTTGTCTCTAGAACTAACAGAGGTCATCAAGCCCAGCTCGAATAGCCAACCGATTTTGGAGCTTCAAGATGCCTCTCTATCAGTTTTACTGCTGCAGGCAGAACATGTCTGACAGAGGGGCGATCGCTGGCCCAATCGAGTCAGTGAGCCTTAGGCGCAAAG